>DVHA01000031.1 GCA_018712425.1 Candidatus Faecivivens stercoravium
AGCAGACCGGCGTGCAGCAGCACCCAAAAAATACTCAAAGGGCCTTCGGGCCCTTTTTTGCTGCTTTTTAACGGCTTAATAAGTGCCGGGATAAAATTTTGAAGGGGGATTTGCGGGGTTTCGCCGAAAAATTCCTGGAACTATTTACATAAAATTTTACATGTGCTATACTGAAAATCAGTGATAAGGCAACAATCCCCACCCGATTTTTAAGGAGGCAGCAAGATGGAACAGTTTATCCAGTGGCGCGCCGGTATTTTGACCTTTACCGCCGCCCGCAGTTATGAAAATCCCTTCCTCGACGTCGAGATCTGGGCTGCATTCACCGGCCCTTCCGGGCGGGTGATCCGCCGGGAAGCCTATTGGGACGGCGGCGAGACCTACCGGGTCTCTTTTGCCGCGACCGAGCCGGGGCTGTGGCGCTACACCCTTGAGGCGCCGGCGGACAGCGGGTTAAACGGCGTCTCCGGCGAGCTGGAGTGCATCCCCTATACCGGCGAGCTCCCGATCTACCGGCACGGGTTTTTGCGGGTGTCGGACGACGGGCACTCCCTCGCCTACGCCGACGGCACCCCCTTTTTCTGGCTGGGGGACACCCACTGGGGGTTCGTCGCCGGGGAGACCTGGGGCTCCAACTACCCGAAGATGGAGAGCATGTTTAAAGGGATGGTTGACAAGCGGGCGGAACAGCAGTTCACCGTCTATCAGACCAACCTCCGCAGCGAGCCCGGCCGCACCACCCACTACTGGATGGACGGCTGTATCGGTACCCTGCCGGACGTTCAGTTTTACCAGCAGGAAGTCGACCCCCGGATGCAGTACATCGCCGACAAGGGCCTCGTAAATGCCCTCGGGTTTGCCTGGGCGGGGTCGGTCCTCGGCAAGCTGGAATTACAGAAGAACCTCGCCCGGTATATCGTCGCCCGGTACGGGGCGCTGCCCGTCGTCTGGACGCTGGCGGGCGAAGTGGCGGGGTATACGTCCACCGACCGGCAGGCCTGCATCGACGGCTGGCGGGAGGTGGCGCTGCTGGTGGAAAAGCTGGACGGCTACGGCACCCTCCAGACCGCCCACTATACCAACGAACGCCCCTACGCCGATTACTACTTCGACGAGGGCTGGTTTGACTTTACCCTCAACCAGGGCGGCCACGGCGACCTGCCGATCTACGCCTATTACCAGCGGGAGCATATGAAAAAGCACCCCGGCAAGCCCTTTATCGAAGGGGAGGAGATGTACGAGTTTGTCTCGACCCTTGAGCCCAACGGCAGCCGCCTCTGCACCGCCGATATGACCCGCCGCTGCGCCTACCTTTCGGTTCAGAACGGGGCCTGCGGGTACACCTACGGCGCCCAGGGCATTTGGGACACCGTGCTGGAAAAGCCGGAGAAGCCCGATCCCCGCAACGTTTTCAACCGCCTCGGCATCACCTGGTATGAAGCGATTGAAGGGGAAGGGGCTGTCCAGATGGGGCTGATGAAGGCGTTCTACGAGCGGGAACACTTCTCGGCGATGCGGCCGGATTACGACTGCTTCGCGTCTAATCTGCCGTTTGCCGACCCGATGATCGCCGAGCTGTACGCGCCGCACATCCTTGCAAACCCCGACCGTACCGAACTGATCGCCTACTACCTGCCGACCGTCCGGTTTGCGTCGGTCCTGAAAGGGCTCCAGGCGAAACCCTACCGCGCCCGCTGGTTTGACCCCCGGACCGGGGCATATACCCCGGCGGCCGAGTTTACGCCGGAGGACGGGAAGTGGGAGATGCCGGTGAAGCCGGATGAGAAGGACTGGGTGCTGAAGATCGAGACGGTGTGAGAGAACAGGAAATGATTCATTAGAACAATTTAATGTTTGTTTCGCTGCCCTTATGGCAGCGACCAAGGGTTCCCCTTGGATGGGACCAAGTTTCACCCCAATGGACCAGGACCCTCGCGGGCCCTGGACCCGCTGTTCGACGCGGCCGTGTCTCCCGCTCCCTGTGCGTGAGACCGTTCATCAAGCGAACGGTCTTCGAACGCAGCTTAGACGCTCGAAAAGTTTATATACAATAACATCCCACTATATTTTACTACCACACAGAAAGGGGAGTGCCCCTATGCTCAAAAGCTTTACCTACCAGCCCGTAACCGAAACCTCCCGCCCCTTTGCCGCCGCGGCGGAGACCTGCGGCTTCGCGGAAAAGGGGTATGTCGAAGACGAATACTTCCAGACCGGTACCGCGAACGTCTATGAGGAAAATCCTGACCTCTCGCCGGAAATCCTCTATCCGGACGCCCCTTACACTACCCGGGTGCTGATCCGCCGGCCGGCCGACCCCGGCGCTTTCAGCGGCAACGTCGTCATTGAAATCCTCAACTCCTCCGCCAACATCGACATCGACCGGATGTGGGTCAATTCCTGGCCTTTTTTCATGCGGAATGGCGACATCTACGTCGGCATCTCCAGCAAAGGGCATGTTGTCGACGCCCTCAAGCGGTTTGACCCCGAGCGGTACGCCGCCATCAACTGGGCAAACCCCCTCCCCGGCCGAAAGCCCCCGGAGAAGAGCCATTTCCTCTTCCTCCCGCAGTACGAGAGCGGGCTGTTCTGGGATATGCTCATCGACCTGGCGGAGCTGCTCCGCTCGGACTCTCCCGAAAACCCGATCGCCGGGTACAAGGCGGGGGAGAAGGGGCGGTACCTCTACCTGACCGGCTGGTCCCAGTCGGGGGGATATATCGCCCGGATGATCCGTTCCTTCCACGATAAGGTGCGGTTTGACGGCTATCTGTCCGCCGGGAGCGGGCCGCAGTGCGCGCCGATGAACGCCTACTGCCCCCAGGACCGCAACCGTTCCGGCCTCCCGGCCGGCAGCATCCTCGGCGCGCCGGAACCGGTCATCGCCATCAACACCGAGAGCGAAAACCGCCATACCTTCTGGTACGGGGACTTCGACGAACCGCAGTTCAAGTTCCGCACCTACCAGATTGCCGCTTCCAGCCACGACACCAAGTATAACCTCCTCGACTACTACGGGGAGAAGGGGCTGACCGAGCTGGAAAGGATCGGCATCCACAACGCCTACTACGGCGTCGACGGCGACCCGCTGGACTACCCTTATGAGGTCATCTTCAACGCCGCTTTCCACCACCTCTACCGCTGGGTGCGGGAGGGGGTTCCGGCGCCCCACGCCCCGAAGATCGAGACCCGGATGGGGGACAAGCCCGCCGGCGACCCGTTCGGCAGCTTTGTCGCCAACAGGACTGACGCCTTCGGCAACTGCAAGGGCGGCATCCGTACCCCCGCCGCCGACTACCCGACCGGGAAGTATACCAGCTTTTCCACCTGTGCCGACGGCCGGGTGATGGCGATGTTCGGCAAGGTCAACCCCTTCCCGCCGGCGCTTTTAAAGCTCCTCTACGGGAGCCTCGGCCACTACCGGGAGCTGATCACCGAAGGCTGCGCCGACGCGGTCGCCAGCGGCTTCATGCTGCCGGAAGACGTCGATGGATTCATTGAACGGGTGGTGGCGGACGCCGAAAAACGCGGCCTTTCTTAAGAGTTGACAGCCGCAGGTTCCTGTGGTATACTCATGGTAAGAGGACGCCGGGAGCAGAAAGGGAAACCCTTCCCCGTACTGCCCCCGGCGGTTTTTCATCTTTCCCAGCGAAAGAAGGCGGTATGATGGAGAAACCCTGCCTGATTGTCGTAACCGGTATGCCGGGGGCGGGCAAGACGACCTTTTCAAGGGCCCTTGGCGAGGCGCTGTTCCTGCCGGTCATCAGCCGCGACCAGATTAAGGAAGGCTATGTCCACACCTTCGGCCGCCGGCACAGCGAGCTGCCGCCCAGCGCCAACGCCGAGGCGACCGGCATCTTTTTTGAGACCCTGCGGCTGCTGGCCGGCCGGGGGGTGTCGGTGGTCTGCGAGGCGGCGTTCCAGCACCCCTTGTGGGAGCGGGAACTGGCCTGGTTTATGGACAAGGCCCGGGTTTACCTGCTCATCTGCACCGTCGACCGGGAGACCGCTTCCAAACGGTTTGTCGGGCGGGGGTTACAGAACCCCAAGCGGGAGTATTTCCACGGGGACCGGGGCGTTCAGCTGGCCCGGGAGGGCAAAGAGGTGCTCCTCTCGCCCTACGAGGAGCCGCGTCTTCCGGTGCCGACGCTCCATGTGGACACCAGCGGGGCCTACAGCCCGCCGATGGAGGAGATAGCCGCTTTCCTGGGGCTTTCGATTGAGGCGTAACCGGCACAGAGCCGGTTTTTGGCCCGCGGGCGAGATGGTACAGCCCGCTGTGTGCTTAAGATAGGAGGAATTACCATGGCGATGAATCAGATGAGAGCAAACGAAATTATCTGCAACTGCAAGCAGGTTTCCTACGCGGACATTGCCGACGCCCTGCACCAGATCCCGCGGTTTGAGGATGTGGTCAAGAGCTTCGACGAGGTCCAGAAGATCACCCACTGCTCGACCGGCTGCGGCGGATGTCACGACAAGATTTTGGACACCATTTCCGAGATCATGATGGCCTGAGCGTCATAAACAAGAGAAGGAGCGCTTCCCCTGGGGGAGGCGCTTTTGACTGTCGAAAAACAATTTTGGTGGAAACGTAAGAATCGGCGCTGGCGTTAAAGTTACGAAGAAACGGGCGAAGATTAGAAGTTTAGGATCAAGCCCTTTTTAAAGGGCTTGCGGGAGTGGAGAGGGCAGAGCCCTTTCCCAGGCACTTACTTTCCGTACTTCCGAAGCTGTCCACGGCTTTGCCACTGATCACGAAGCGTGCGCAGCACCCAAAAAATACTCCAAAAAGACTTTTTCGACAAAAAGAGGCGCTTCTTTCTGTGGGAGACGCCGTTTTTGCAGAAAGACGAAAAAAAGAGACGCTTCCGGACAGGGGAAGCGTCTCCTTTTTACATAAGAGCCGGTTTTATACCTGCCGTTTGGCCCCGGCGAAGGCATCCGAACGGGGGATCCAGTTTAAGAACTTCTCGACCTCGAGGTTCCAGAACCGCCATTCGTGGGTGTACCCGGGGACGAAATCGGTCTCGACCGGGAGGCCCATCCCTTTGATTTCCTCGACGAAAGCCTTGTTGGCCTCAAAGAGGAAGTCGTTTTCACCGCAGGCAATGTACAGCTTCGGCAGCTTTTTCCCTTCTGCCACATCCTTTTTCAGCAGGGTCAGGGGATCGTAATCGGGGTTCGGCTCCAGCGCTTCGGTCCCGGCGCCGCCCGCCAGCGAATAGGGGTTGAGCTGCACCGCCGCCGAGAAAGCGCCCATCGCCGCGAACCGTTCGGGGTGGGAGAACCCGTGGACCAGCGTCCCGAAGCCGCCCATCGAGAGCCCGGCGATAAAGGTGTCCTCCGGCCGGTCGGAGATGGGGAACATCTCTTTGACGAAATCGGGCAGTTCTTCCGAGACAAAGTCGAAGAAGTTGTCGCCATAGATGTTGACATAGGACTTGTTTTCCGCCGACATCATGACGACCGCGATGTTCTTTTCCTCGGCGAACAGTTCGACGTTGGTGTAGCCGGTCCACTGGGCGTGGTTGTTGCCCATGCCGTGGAGGAGGTAGAGGACGGGGTATTTGTCCTTCTTCTGGTGGCGGGGCTTCTGCCCTTCCGGCAGGGTCATGCCCATCGACTCGGGGATGGTGACTGAGGGGATGACGACGGTGATGTCGACCGTCCGCTTGAGGGTGTAGGAGATGAAGTTGCAGGTAAATTTGGCCATGGAGATCCTTCCTTTCGGTATTATTTTTTTAGCATTTTTTGGGTGCTGCGCACGCTATGTTTCGGGCGGGGCAGCTGTGGTCAGTTTCGGAAGTACGGAAAGTGGGCGCCTGCCAAGGAGCTCTGCTCCTTGGATGCTCGCCAGCCCTTTAAAAAGGGCTGGACCCTAAACTTTTGACCGTCGCACGTCCTTCGTGACTTTAACGCCAGCGCCGGATGTCACGTTTTGGGTGTGCGCTCACATTTCCTTCATCGCGTTCGCAATTTCGACGCAGATATCCTCCGCCTGGGGGACATAGCCCAGCCGGTCGATGACCGCGTGGAAGACGCCGCGGTAGCGGATCGCCTTGACCTTGACGCCGGCGTCGTAGAGCCGTTTGGCGTACAACTCGTC
>DVHA01000297.1 GCA_018712425.1 Candidatus Faecivivens stercoravium
GGTGTAAAGCAAACCCCTTGACAGCCGGGGATAAAAGCGTTATAATACCATCTGTAAAGCGAAAAGATTTACAGCGCGCGTTTTTTGCGGAAGGGAGGGGCCCAATGGCGGATAAGGATCTGCGGATTTCGGTCCTGCTCGACCACTACGGCGCGATGCTGACCGATAAACAGCGGGAGGTTATCGACCTCTACTACAACGACGACCTGTCCCTCGCGGAAATCGCCGAACAGGAGGGCATCACCCGCCAGGGCGTCCGCGACAACATCAAGCGCGGCGAGGCCCAGCTTCTGGAGATGGAGCAAAAGCTCCACGCCGCCCGGCGGTTTGAACGGCTGGCGGCGCTGGTTTCCGAGGCGGACGAGACCCTCGCGGCTATCGAAAAGGACTACGCCGACCGCCGGCGGGTCTCCAGCGTCCGGCAGGTGAAAGACCTGCGGCAGAAGCTCGCGCAGTTTATCGACGACTATTTTACCGAGGAGTAAAGGAGGGGAACGGCTTGGCGTTTGAAAGCCTGTCCGATAAGCTTTCCGCCGCCTTTAAGCGGCTGCGGTCCAAAGGGAAACTGAACGAGTCGGATATCAAAGAGGCGATGCGGGAGGTCAAACTGGCGCTGCTGGAAGCGGACGTCAACTACAAGGTCGTCAAGGACTTTGTAAAGACCGTCTCGGAACGGGCGGTCGGGCAGGAAGTGCTCGAGAGCCTGACCCCGGCCCAGCAGGTCATCAAGATCGTCAACGAGGAGCTGACCGCCCTGATGGGCGGGGAGAACGCCCGGATCGAGTTCGCCTCCAAGCCCCCGACCGTCATCCTGATGTGCGGCCTCCAGGGCAGCGGCAAGACCACCCACGCCGCCAAACTGGCCAAATACTTCAAGGATAAAGAGGGCTGCCGCCCGCTGCTGATCGCCTGCGACGTCTACCGCCCGGCCGCGATTGAGCAGTTACAGATCGTCGGTCAGCGCGCCGGCGCCAAGGTCTTCGAGAAGGGCCAGGGCGACCCGGTCGAAATCGCGAAAGAGGGCCTTAAGTATGCCCGCGACCACGGCTACGACCTGGTGATCGTTGACACCGCCGGCCGTCTCCACATCGACGAGACGCTGATGGAGGAGTTAAAACGGATCGAGGCCGCAGTGAGTCCCAACGAAATCCTTCTCGTCGTCGACTCGATGACCGGCCAGGACGCCGTCACCGTCGCCGACACCTTCAATAAAGCCCTGCCGGTCACCGGCATCATCCTGACCAAGCTGGACTCGGATACCCGCGGCGGCGCCGCCATCTCGGTCAAGCAGGTCACCGGCAAGCCGATCAAGTTCTCCGGCACCGGCGAAAAGCTGGACGACATCGAGCCCTTCCATCCCGGGCGGATGGCCTCCCGGATTCTCGGGATGGGCGACGTTTTGACCCTGATCGAAAAGGCCCAGGAGACGGTCGACGAAAAAGAGGCCGAAAAGCTCGCCAAAAAGATGGCGCAGAACGCCTTTGACATGAACGACCTGCTGGAACAGATGCAGCAGATCAAAAAGATGGGCTCGGTCCGTTCGATCGTTTCGATGCTCCCCGGGGCCGCGAAGATCTCGGACGAAAATATCGAACAGGGCGATAAACAGCTCAAGGTCATCGAGGCGATGATCCAGTCGATGACCAAACGGGAGCGGGAGAACCCCTCGATCATCAACCCTTCCCGCAAGCGGCGGATTGCCGCCGGTTCCGGGACCCGGGTCGAGGACGTCAACCGGCTGCTCCGGCAGTTTGAGCAGATGAAACAGATGATGAAAAAGATGGGGGCGTTCGGCAAAAAAGGCAAACGCCGGATGAAGCTCCCGCCGCTGAAAATGTGATCATACTTGAAGGGAAACCCCCGTCAGTATATCAAATAAAATTACCCGAAACCCTTTAGGAGGAAACAAAACATGGCAGTTAAAATCAGACTCCGCAGAATGGGCGCCAAGAAGGCTCCTTTCTACCGCATCGTTGTCGCCGATTCCCGTTATCCCCGTGACGGCCGCTTCATCGAAGAGATCGGCACCTACGACCCCACCCGTAACCCCAGCGCGATCAACGTCGACCTCGAGAAGGCCAACAAGTGGATTGCGACCGGCGCCCAGCCGACCGACACCGTCAAGAAGATCCTCAAAATCGCCGCTGAGAAATAATTAAAACCTGCATTTCTGCCGCATTTTCACCCCACTGCCGCCGGGGTGCCAGCGGCGGCGGACAGAGCGCGGGGGATCCCCCGCAATCTCCCCTGTAACGGAAAAGAGGAACGAAAATGGAAGAATTACTGGTTGCGCTGGCCCGCGGCCTGGTGGAGGACAAGGATTCCGTCAAAGTGACGGTCGACCCTCCGGCCGAGGACGGCACCATCGTGTATCACCTAAGCGTCGCCCCCGCGGATATGGGCCGGGTCATCGGCAAGCAGGGGCGGATTGCCAAGGCGATCCGCGTGGTCATGCGTTCGGCTGCCCAGCAGAACGGCAGCAAGGTTATGGTCGAGATCGACTAAACGGATAAAAAGGCGTGTCGAAGATTCGATGCGTCTTTTATTTTTTGCGTAAGTATAATGTAAAAGCAGAATAAAGTTTATGAAACTTCTTGTATTTGTATTGACAAACGCAAAAACGTGGTATAATATAAAGATAAAAGGAGGGGACTGGTAAGAATGCAAGCCGATAGCCATTTAATTTTTCAAAAGGGAATACTTGTTTGCGTAATAATATTTATCGCTTTGATTGGTATATTTTGCTTATATTCTTTATTTCACATAGGCGATAGCCAATCGTCAGAAATTTCTATTACGCAAACGATTGATTGGCATGATTTTGACTACCAGTCGGAAGAGGATATGGCGGCTGACGCCGATCTTGTCCTCACCGGGACGGTGGTCTCCACCGAAGCCTACAGCACCGATACCGGGGAAGGCAGCCTTGTTGAATTGTCTGTCGATTCCGTTCAGCAGGGGGACGCGGTTGATTCTGTGACCGTTTTCCAATACGGCAACGACGAAGTCGCCCCGCCGGACGAATTCCCGCTGATGCAGCCGGGCGAGCAATATAAGCTCTACCTTTACGCGGACGAAACCGGCAGCTTTTACCGGGTCGTCGGCGGCTACCAGGGCGCCAGCAAACTTGCATAACTAAAACAAAGAGGGGAGCGTCCCCTCTTTTTCTTTTTCTGCGGATGTTGTATAATAGAAAAAACGGAAACCATCCCAACGCTACGGAGGTAAAGATGAACATCCAGATTTTCGGCAGCCGCAAGAGCTTCGACACCAAAAAGGCCGAGCGGTATTTTAAAGAGCGGCGGGTCCCTTACCAGTTTATCGACATGAAGGAAAAGGGGATGAGCCGCGGGGAGTTTGCCAGCATCCAGAAGGCGGTCGGCGGTCTGGACGCGATGCTCGACCCCGCCTGCAAGGACAAGGACCTGCTGGCCCTGCTCCAGTACCTTTCCCCCGCCGACCGGGAGGAAAAGGCCCTTGCAAACCCCCAGGTCTTTAAGACCCCGGTCGTCCGCAACGGCAGGCAGGCCACGATCGGCTACTGCCCGGACGTCTGGAAGGGGTGGGAATAAATGGCGGCCAACTGGACCCCCCAGCAGCGGACGGCGATTGACGCGCGGGGCGGCGGGCTTTTAGTCTCCGCCGCTGCCGGGAGCGGCAAGACCGCCGTCCTGACCGAGCGGATTACCGCCCGCATCCTCGACCGGGAGCACCCGGTGGACGCCAACCGCTTCCTCGTCGTCACCTTCACCCGGGCAGCCGCCGTCGAGATGAAAAGCCGCATCCGCGCCCGCCTCCAAGAAGAACTGGCGAAGAGCCCCGGCGACAGCTTCCTCCAGCGGCAGTCGGTCCTCCTCTCCCAGGCGAAGATCTGCACGATGGACGCCTTTTTCCATTCCCTCGTCCGGGAGAACTTCCTCTCCCTCGGCCTGCCGCCGAACCTGCGGGGGGTCGACGACGCGATGCTCACCCGGATGACGAACGACACCCTGAAATCCCTCTTGGAGGAGCAGTACCTGATGGCCGGCCGGGGGGAAAATCCCGATTTCGCCGCCCTCACCGGCTTTTTCGGTGTGGAGAACGACGGGGCCCTCTCCCGGGAGATCCTCGCTCTTTATGGAAAACTCCGGTCGATCCCCTTCCCGGAACAATGGCTCTCCCGGCAGCTGGAACTTTATCAGCAGGCGGACACCCCGCCGGAAGAGACGGCCTGGGGGAAAGCCCTGTTGGAAGAGGCACGTTCGCTTATCCTCACCGCCTCCCAGATGCTGGACGAGGCGGTCTCCCGGGCGGAATCGGGGGCCGTCTACAGCGACAAGGGCCTTTCTGCCCTTCAGGAAGAAGCGGAAGCCCTCCGGCAGTTTTCCTCCTTTAGTTGGGACGGCGCAAAGCTCCTGTTGGACGGCGTCTTTGCCGGCCACCGGCTGATGCCGAAGCGGAACGCCGACCCCTTTGATAAAGAATACGTCAAAGCCCGCCGGGACGGGGCCAAAAAGCTCGCCGAGCGGGCAGCCGCCCTCTTCCCGTCGGACGCGGAAGGTTTCCGGGAGGATATGGAAGCCCTTTACCCGGTGGTCCGCTGCTTTTTCCAGCTGACCAAAGACTTTTCTGACCGGATGGCGGCGGCGAAAGAGGCGGCCGGGGTCGCGGACTTTTCCGATTTCGCGGCCTTCGCCCTCAAACTGGTCGCCAACCCGGACGGCACCCCCACCCCTCTCGGCCGGTCGATCGCCGGCCAGTATGAGGAGATCATGGTGGACGAGTACCAGGACACCAACCGCTTACAGGACATGATCTTCCGCTGTATCAGCCGGGACGGGGCC
>DVHA01000298.1 GCA_018712425.1 Candidatus Faecivivens stercoravium
AGCCGCTCCCCTTCTTCTGTCTTGCAGAGAAGCGAAAAGCCTTCCTTCCCCGGCCGGACCGAGAGGACGTCTATGCCGGTCAGGAGGGTAACCCCGCCCTCCTCCAGCGCCAGCCGCAGCACATCCAGCACCGCCGCCGCCTGTAAGGACATCGGGTAGAGCTTCCCCTCCTCCTCTTCGACGGCCAGGAGCCCCAGCCGCTCGAAGAACTTAAGGTTCTCCTCCACCGGGAACCGCTGGAATGCCGGCCCCACAAACCCCGGGTCGGCGCCGTGGTAGCGGGAGACGTCCGCAAAGCGGTTTGAAAGGTTGCAGCGGCCGTTGCCGGCCGCCAGCAGCTTCCGCCCGGCCCTGGCCCCCCGCTCCAGCAGGAGGACCTTCCCCGGCCCCAGGATGCCGGCCGCCGTGATCGCCGCCGCCATCCCGGAAGCGCCGCCGCCCACCACAATCACCGGGTAAAACTCAGCGGCCATCCGGCCCCTCCTTCCCATTTGAAGGCTTGTCCCTGCCGGCGGAGAGCATCTTCAGGGCGAACTTGGCCCCTTTCCCCTCAATTAGCTGGCGGCCGAAGCGGTAATACTGGCGGATGTAGTGGTTTTTGCGCTTTTCATACTCCGCTTTCATCTCCCGCATCTCGTTTTCCAACACCCGGCTGCGCTTTTCGCGGGTGTACCGCTCGATGACCACCTCATACCGCTTGACGGCGCGGGCGACCGCCTCGTCCCAGGAGAGGTAGATCTCGTCGGCGGCGTGTTTACCGATCTCCCGGAGCCTTTCCCGGTCCCGGCAGGCTTCCTCCACTGCCTCCGCCATTGACGCCCCGTTTTCTTCAATTAAAATGCCGTTGCGGCCGTCGGTTACCCCTTCGGCGGCGCAGCTCCCCCGCACCAACACGGCGGGGCAGTTACAGGCCGCCGCCTCCCGGACGACGATGCCGTTGGTGTCGTAGGTGGAGGGGAAAAGGAAGAGGTCGGCCAGCGAGAAGTAGCTTCTGAGCTTCTCCCGGTCCTGGATCGCGCCGGTGAAGACGCAGTCCTCCCCAATCCCGGCCTTTTTGCAGTAGGCTTCGATCTCCGGCCGGTCGGCCCCGTCGCCCACAAAGAACAACTTAAACCGGCAGCCCTTTTTCTTGGCGATCGACAGCCCGTCGATCGAGATTTTGACCCCCTTGTACCACATCATCCGCCCGACAAAGAGGAAGACGGTTTCTTCCGGCGCGATGTGGTAGGCTTCCCGCATATCCTCTAAAATCCGCTCGTCGGTCCGGCGCTTTTCAAAATCGACGCCGTTTTCCATGACGATGTACTTGCCCTGGTAGCCGAGGCTCTTGAGGTTCTCCCCGGCCCCTTTACTGACGACCCAGACCTCGTCGCAGGCGTTGATATTGTTTAAAAGGAGCTTGAGCGACACATTCCGGACGGGGTTTAAGGCCACCCGCTTCTCAATGTCGACGTCGAACTTGGTGTGGTAGGTGAAGACGATCGGCGCGCCGGTGTTGTAGCGTAAAATCCGGGCGACGATGGTCGACATGAACGGGCAGTGGGTGTGGATGATATCCACGTCCTGGTGGGCGAGGAAGTACTGCATCCGGGGGTCGAAGGGGATCCCGCCCCGGTAGCCCAGCCGTTTGGTAATGGCGGCGGAGGCGTAGCGGATCACCTTGAAGGGGTAGTTGTCCTTGACGCCGGGGTACCAGGGGGTCGCGACGATCGCCCGCCCGTGGCTCTTCTGGATGCAGCGGGCGTAGTTTAAGGTGGCGTTGGCGACCCCGTCGATGGTCGGCGGGAAGGAGTCGTTCAGTACGCAGACGGTCATCTTTTTCATGATAAAGACCCCATCCTTTCTTTTTATCCGGCAGCGGCTTTCCAAAAAGCAGGCGGCCGGGAATCTATTAAAATTGTTACCATAACAGCAAAAGACCTTTAAGCGGGTTTGAAACGCTCTTTTTGCCGGGCTCCGTCTCGCGGGAACGGCAGTCGGCAAATCCGGGTCCAGGGGCCTGCGGCTCCTGGCAGTTTCCAAAGGCAGAGCCTTTGGTCCATCCAAGTGAAACTTGGTCGCTGCCTTAAGGGCAGCGAAACCAACATTCAATGCGCAGGAATCGGGAACCCCGCTCCAGGCTAAAGATATAGTCAAAATTATTATACACAATTCTTCATCGGAAAACAAGTCATTTTTGCTGGATTAAACAAAGCTTAAGATTTTCCCGCCGCAAAAATCGAAAACCCCTGGTTTCCGCCGGGAACCAGGGGCTAAAGTGGGGATGAGGCCCGGATGCGCTGCGGGCTCCGGGGCCAGGAAATCGTTTACAGTTCGATCTCTTCACCGGGGTGGAGGATCAGCCGGTTCGGGACATCCAGCTGTTCCGCCTTCTGCTGGTCGAACAGCTGGCCGGGGGCCATATGGACCGGGATCACATGGGCGGCGCCGATCATCGCGGCGCACTTTGCCGCCTCGGCCGGGCCCATGTTGTAGACGCCGTCGATCGGCAGCAGGGCGTAGTCGATGTTCATCTTCGCCATGTCCGCCATCTGGGCGGTGGTGGAGGTGTCGCCGGCGCAGTAGACCTTCTTGCCGTCCAGCAGGAAGATATAGCCGACGCACTCGGTCTTCTTGTGGTGGGAGTTGTAGGCCTCGACCGCCCGGACCTGGAAGGTGGTGAAGTTGAAGGTCAGGTGCTGGCCGCCGCGGATCGCGTCCTTCTCGGTGACGACCCGGCAGTTCGGCGCGTGGGGCATCTTATCGACCTCGTTGTGGTCGTGGTGTTCGTGGGTGACAAAGATATAGTCGGCCGGGAGGTCGTACCCTTCCCCCGCGTAGGGGTCGAGGTAAATAACCGTCCCGTCGTTCATTTTAAAGCGGACAGAGCCGTGGCCCTGGTAAAGCATTTTTGCCATTATGGATTCAATCCTTTCCATCATTACAAGCCGCCGCATTTCCCCTTCGGCGGTCCGCCCCTTGTTCGGCGGAAAAAGTCGTTTCTCTGTGGGTTTTTCGCAAACCTCTCTGATTCTGTCAACCGGACAGTGCGGTTCCGGCGGTGAGGCGGGCAGCGCTGGCACCACCTCTACTATATATTGTACGGTATTTTTTGCCATCCGTCAATGCGCCCCTCCCACCGGATTGCCCCCCGGGCGGGATTTTTTTCTGTGCAGAATGGTCAGCCATCTTAAGGGGAATGTAAATTTGCGGGAATCCCGGGTCGAACCGGGTAAATGCTGTCACTGTCCGTTAAGCACCTACCCAAACAGCCTCCCTCCCCGAGGGAGGTGGCGCGGATGCGCCGGAAGGAGTCGGTATCCCAGCGAAGCGGGATACCGTAAAGACGTTTTGTGTTGGACAATTGAATGTTTATTTCGCTGCCCTTAAGGCAGCGACCAGGCTCCTCGCCTGGACTCGCCAAGTTTCACTTGGATGGACCAGGACCCTCGCGGGCCCTGGACCCGCTGCCCGACGCGGCGTGGGATGCCCGCTCCAAACGCGTGAGACCGGCCGTGGGAGGCCGGTCTTCGGAAGGTAGATTGGACGCTTGGAAAGCTGATATTCTCCTATAACCGCGGCAAAATCCTCCCAAATATGACATTTGTCATATCCAAATCCCCCGCCAAAATGTTAAAATAAGTTTAACGACAAGCAGAAAGGACGTCTTTATGGAAAACGAACTCTTTGAGAAAACGCCGGTGCCAAAGGCCTACTTAAAA
>DVHA01000299.1 GCA_018712425.1 Candidatus Faecivivens stercoravium
CTGAACCTCACCAACCACGCCTACTTTAACCTGTCGGGCGAAGGGGAGGGGACGATCGAAGACCATATCCTCACCCTCCACGCCGATGCCTATACGGCGGTCGACGGGAACGGGCTGACGGTGGAAAAGGTCATCCCGGTTGCGGGGACGCCTTTCGATTTCCGCAGCCCCAAGGCGATCGGCAAAGACATCGGAGCGGACGACGAGCAGCTCCGCAACGGCGGCGGGTACGACCATAACTTCGTCCTCGACCCGTCGGGGAGCCTTAAGGAGATTGCCGAAGCAGTCTCCCCGAAAACCGGCGTCCGGATGAAGGTGCTGACCACCCAGCCGGGGGTGCAGCTCTATACCGGCAACTCAATCACCACCCCCCAGACCGGCAAAAACGGGCATGTCTACGGGCGGCGGAGCGGCTTCTGTCTCGAGACCCAGCATTTCCCGAACGGGATGGCCTGCCCGTCCTTTATCTCCCCGGTTTTGAAGGCGGGGGAAGTTTACCGCCAAAAAACGGTTTACGCTTTTTCGCTGGACGGCTGAAAGCGCAGAGCGTTTTGGAATATATAGAGGTGTAAAATACCCTGGCTGCCGGAAAACTATTTGTACAAGGCAGAAATCGGCGCTGGCGCTAAAATCACAGAGCGATGGGCGAAGATCAGAAGTTTAGGGTCCAGCCCTTTAAAAAGGGCTGGCGAGCATCCAAGGAGCAGAGCTCCTTGGCAGGCACCCATTTTCTGTACTTCCGAAGCTTTTCACAGCTTATCCGCTTGAAACGAAGCGTGCGCAGCACCCAAAAAATGCTGAAAATAGTTTTACCGGCAGCCTCAGGTAAAAAGACACCCGAAAATCAGAAAGGAAGTTAATTTCCCATGAGCGAATGCAACCACGATTGCGGCTCCTGCGGCCAGGACTGCCCTTCGAGACAGTCCCCCGAGAGCTTCATCGAAAAACCCAACGCGATGTCCTCGATTAAGAAGGTCATCGGCGTCGTCAGCGGCAAGGGCGGCGTCGGCAAGTCGATGGTCACCTCGATGCTGGCGACCCTGCTGCGGCGGAAGGACTACGGCGTCGGCGTCCTGGACGCCGATATCACCGGCCCGTCGATCCCGAAGGTCTTCGGCCTCCACGAACGGGCGACCGCCAACGACTTCGGCATCCTGCCGGTGCCGACCAAGACAGGCATCCAGGTCATGTCCCTTAATCTCCTGCTGGACGACGAGACCACCCCGGTCGTCTGGAGAGGGCCGATCATCGCCGGCACCGTCAAGCAGTTCTGGACCGATGTTATCTGGGACGACGTCGACTTTATGTTTGTCGACATGCCGCCCGGAACCGGCGACGTCCCGCTGACCGTCTTCCAGTCGATCCCGCTGGACGGGATTATCGTCGTCGCCTCCCCCCAGGAGCTGGTTTCGATGATCGTCGAAAAGGCGGTCCGGATGGCGGAGAGCATGAACGTGCCGATCCTCGGGCTGATTGAGAACATGAGCTATGTCGTCTGCCCCGACTGCGGCAGGAAGATCGAAATCTTCGGTAAGAGCCACATCGAGGAGATCGCAGCCCGGTTTAACCTGCCGGTCCTGGCCCATCTGCCTTTCACCCCGGCGATTGCGGCGGCGGCCGACAAGGGCGCCATCGAGCTGTTTGAAGGGGACTGGCTGGACGGCGCGGCCGAAAAGGTCGAGAGCCTCTTAAAGGATTGACCGATGACCAGGGGAGAAAAAGCGGAAGCGCTCTTTCTGGAAGGGTATAACTGCCCCCAGTCGGTTGTGCTGGCCTTTGCGGATAAACTGCCGATGGACGCGGAAACCGCGGCGAGGCTTGTCTCCGCCTTTGGCGGGGGGATGAGCCGGATGCGGGAAGTCTGCGGCGCGGCGTCGGGGATGCTGTTTGTGCTGGGGGCGCTGGAAGGGTATTCTGACCCCGCCGACACCGACGGCAAGACCGCCCTTTATACCCACGGGCAGGCGCTTATCAAGACCTTCGCCGAAACAAACGGGAAGGGGAGCTTCATCTGCGCCGATATCCTCGGCAAGCCCCGGGTGCCGGAACCGCCGGTGCCGGAAGCGCGGACCGAGGGCTATTATAAGGCCCGGCCCTGCGGAAAGATCGTGCGGGCGGCGGCCGATGCGCTCGGCCGTTACCTCGGCGAAACATAATCCACAAACTTTCCTTATATTTCCCGCCCGGGATGTGCAAATGGCAGAATTTTCCAAATGCGGAAAAAACCTTTGACAAGCCGGGCGGGAAATGTTATAATATTTCTGCCGCTTGTTCCGGGCAGCTAAGCCGGGGATGTACCCCGCGCCTTGGGAATGGCGAGTTTAATGCAAAGGCAGGTGCCTTATTCATGTACGCAGTTATGGAAACTGGCGGGAAACAGTACCGTGTCCAGGTTGGCGATGTCATCTTCGTCGAGAAGCTGGACTGTGAGGCCGACTCCAAGGTTACGCTGGACAAGATCGTGATGGTCTCCGGCGATGACGGTGTCAAGGTTGGCGCTCCTTATGTGGACGGCGCTTCGGTTGAAGCGACTGTGCTGAAAAATGGCAAGTCCAAGAAGATCACGGTCTTCACCTACAAGTCCAAGAAGAACGAAAAACGCAAAATGGGTCACAGACAGCCGTATACCCAGGTCAGAATCGACACGATCAACGGCTGATTGCCATGATCCGGGCACGGTTTATGACCAAAGCGGGGGAACTGGTTGGATTTTCGGTATCCGGCCACGCCGGGTATGCCGACGCGGGCGAAGATATTGTCTGCGCGGCGGTCAGTTCTGCTGTGCAGCTCACAGCGAACGGCATCACCGAAATCCTGGGGCTTTCCGCTTCGGTGGAAGCGGAGGGCGATACGGTATCCCTGCGGCTTCAGTCTGAAAGCCTGGGCGGCCGGGGGGCGGCGGCCTTTTTGGAGGCCCTCAAGCTCCATCTGTCGGTCCTGGCGGAGGACTATCCCACAAACGTGAAAGTTACTTGTACGGAGGTGTAATTATGTTAAAGATCAGCATCCAGTTTTTTGCCCATAAAAAGGGCGTAGGTTCGACCAAGAACGGCCGTGACTCCGAGTCCAAGCGGCTGGGCGTCAAGCGCGCCGACGGCCAGGCTGTCCTCGCGGGCAACATCCTCGTCCGGCAGCGTGGTACCCACATCCATCCCGGTGAAAACGTTGGCATCGGCAGCGATGACACCCTTTTCGCTCTGGTTGACGGAAGAGTCAAATTTGAACGTGTTGGCCGCGACCGCAAAAAGGTTAGCGTTTATCCCGCTCAATAAGAAAAGTCCCAAAACCCCGAGCTTTTACGCCCGGGGTTTTCCATTGAAAGGATTGCCGCGGCCAAAGGCGTGAAAATCGGTTTGCTTTTTCATCATTGGATATTGGTTTCGCTGCCCTTAAGGCAGCGACAAAGTTTCACTTTGATGGACCAAAGGCTCTGCCTTTGGAATCCGCCAGGACCCTCGCGGGCCCTGGACCCGCTGTTCGACGCGGCGTGAGTTACCCGTACCTTCCGCATAAAACCGGCCGTGGAAGGCCGGTTTCGGAAGTTTGTCGGTCGCTCGGTGGGGAATTCAGAGGATAGGTAACAAAATTGATTTCCGCCGGCATGGGAAGGATAATCCCGCCGGCCGCGGGTAAGCTCTATAAAGAAAAGATCAGAATCTGTCGGGAAAGGAGATGCCTTATGTTCATCGATCGCGCAACCATCTTTGTCAAAGCCGGCAACGGCGGCAACGGCGCCGTTTCCTTCCGCCGCGAAAAGTACATCGCCGCGGGCGGCCCGGACGGCGGGGACGGCGGACGGGGCGGGGACGTCGTCTTTGTCGTCGACCGCAACCTCAACACGCTGGAAAAGTTCCGCTATAAGAAAAAGTACAACGCCGAGGACGGCGCACCCGGAAGCAGCCGCAACTGCACCGGCCGTTCCGGCCAGAACCTCGTCATCCCGGTGCCGGAGGGGACGATCGTCCGGGAGGCGGAGACCGGGCAGATTATGGCGGACCTTTCCGGAGGTGAGCCGGTCGTCATCGCGAGGGGCGGCAAGGGCGGCGCCGGCAACCAGCATTTCGCCACCGCCACCCGCCAGATCCCCCGCTTCGCCAAACCCGGTACGCCGGGGGAAAGCTTCACCCTCCAGCTGGAGCTGAAGCTGCTGGCGGACGTCGGGCTGGTCGGCTTCCCGAATGTCGGCAAGTCGACCCTCATTTCGGTCGTCAGCGGCGCCCGCCCGAAGATCGCCAACTACCACTTCACCACTCTTTCCCCGATCCTCGGGGTCGTGGGGTACGGGGACGAGGGCCAGAGCTTTGTCATGGCCGATATCCCCGGGCTGGTCGAAGGGGCGAGCGAAGGGGTCGGGCTGGGGCACGACTTCCTCCGGCACGTCGACCGCTGCCGGCTGATCATCCACGTCGTCGACGTCTCCGGCATCGAAGGCCGGGACCCGATCGAGGATTACGAAAAGATCAACTTCGAGCTGCGCAACTTCGACGAAGGGCTGGGGGAACGGCCCCAGATTGTCGCCGGCAACAAGTGCGACCTGGCTAATGAGGAACAGATCGAACGGTTTAAGCGGTATATCGAGGAGAAAGGGGTCCCCTTCTTCCCGATCAGCGCCGCTTCCCGCCAGGGGGTGAAGGAGCTGATAAACGCTGTGACGGCGAAGCTCCAGACCCTCCCGCCGGTCAAGGTCTACGAAAGCGAGTATGTCCACGAGGTGCGGCTGCCCGCCGACCGCAGCCGGTATGAAGTCACAAAGGAAGGGGATATCTTCTATGTCGAGGCGGACTGGCTGGAACAGCTGCTCTCCACCGTCAACATGGACGACTACTCCTCCCTCCAGTATTTCCAGCGGGTCCTCCGGGATACCGGGATCATCGACAAGCTGGAAGAGATGGGGATCGAAGAGGGCCAGACGGTCGATATCTTCGGTTTCCGGTTTGAATTCATCCACTAAGGGGGCGCGCCTTTGGAGATTGCAAACATCCAGGACCCCCGGGAGCTGAGCCCGCTGGTGTTGGCTTACGTCGGGGATGCGGTCTATGAGCTGCTGGTGCGGACGCGGATTCTGGAGCAGGGGAATGCCCCGGTCCAGAAGCTGCACAGCCGGACGGTCCGCCGGGTCTGCGCCGCCGCCCAGGCGGAGGGACTCCACCGGATTGAGCCGATGCTCACCGAAGAGGAGCTGTCGGTCTACCGCCGGGGCCGCAACACCCATAACAACATCCCCAAGAATGCCAGCCCCGCCGTCTACCGGGCTTCGACCGGATTGGAAGCGCTCTTCGGCTACCTCTACCTGAAGGGGGAGAAGGCGCGGATTGACATGCTCTTTTCGGTCATCTGGGAGGGTAAACAGGCGGAAGAAGCACCGTAATTTGTCCTGAAAGGTGGTTTTGCTGTGTGAAAACAAAAAGCTACGCGCTGGAAATGCTGTGGGATTCGCTGATTGTCCTGGTGGGGACGGCGGTTTACGCCGTTGGGCTCTACTACTTTGTCGAGCCGAGCAATACTGCACCCGGGGGCGTCAGCGGCATCGCGCTGCTGGTCAACTATGTAACCGGGTTCCCCGTCGGTATCGCCAGTGCGCTGATCAATGCGCCGCTCCTGATTTTGGGGCTTGTTTTCCTCGGGAAAGAGTTTATCCTCAAGACCCTCCTTTCGGTCGCCTCCTTCACCGTCATCTACGACTATATCCTCACCCCGCTCCACTTCCCTTATTATGAAGGGGAACGGCTGATGGCCAGCCTCTTCGGCGGGATTGTCACCGGCGTCGGGCTGGGGCTGGTCTTTTACGCGGCCGGGAGCACCGGCGGGACCGACATCATCACCAAACTGGTGCAGCGGCGGTTCCCGCATATGCAGCTGGGGCGGATCCTGCTGATTGTCGACCTGGTGATTGTCGGCGCGTCGATTATCGTTTACCGGTCGATCGAAAGCGCCCTTTATGCGATTATCGTCATCTATGCCAACACCCAGCTGATTAACGTCGTCCTCTATGGGAATGACAGCGGGCGGCTGTTTTATATCTTTTCCGACCGGTACCGGGAGATTACCGACGCGATTTTCGCTGCGGTTGACCGGGGGGTGACGCTGCTGGACGGCGAAGGGGGATACACCGGTGAGGCTAAAAAGGTGATCCTCTGCGCGGTGCGCAAAAACGAATACCATAAGGTCAAAAAACTGGTGCGGGGCATCGACCCCGACGCCTTTATCATCGCCGCCGAATCCTTTGAGGTGGAGGGGGAGGGCTTTAAGGCCCACAAGGAAGACTGACGCCAAAAAGCGGCCCGCCCGCTGGGGGCAGACCGCCTTCCGGTGAAAGATGAGACCTTATTCCTGCGGGCCGTTCTGGCCGTGGCAGTTCGAGCCGTTCGAATTCGAACCGCTGTTCTTGGCATTCTGGCCGCGGTTCTGCTGGGCGTTCTGGCCCTGAGAATTCTGCGAACGCTGTTCGTTATTCTTCATAGCGAAACCATCCTTTCTGTGTACGTTTCCGATTTCCGTAAACGGTGAGCCGTTTACGCCAGATAGTATGGCCGCCCGCGGGGAGAATATACAAACTGAAAAAATAATTGAAAGGGAGATTTTCATGTCTGGACATTCCAAATGGAACAACATCAAAAGAAAGAAAGAGAAAACCGATGGCGCCAAGGCGAAGATCTTCACCAAAGTCGGGCGTGAAATTGCCGTTGCCGTCAAGATGGGCGGCGGCGACCCCAATAACAACTCGACCCTGAAGGTGCTGATCGCCAAGGCGAAAGCCAACAACATCCCCAACGACAACATCGAGCGGATCATCAAAAAGGCGGCCGGCGAAGGCAGCAAGAACAGCTACGAGAACAACACCTACGAGGGTTACGGCCCCGGCGGGGTCGCGGTCATCGTCGAGACGCTGACCGACAACAAAAACCGCACCGCGGGCGACGTCCGCCACCTGTTCGATCAGTTCGGCGGCAATATGGGCACCACCGGCTGCGTTTCCTTCGGCTTCCAGGAGAAGGGCGTCTTCGTCATCGACAACGAGGAAGAGTCCTATTCCGAGGACCAGGTGATGGAGGACGTCATGGACGCCGGCGCCGACGACTTCACGATGGAAGACGGCACCATCGAGATCACCTGCGAACCTTCCGCTTTCGGCGGCGTGCTGGAAGCGCTCCAGGGCAAGGGGTATACCTTTGATACCGCCGAAGTCCAGATGGTCCCGAACAACTACGTCACCCTGACCGACCCCGACCAGATCAAGATGATGGGGCTGCTGCTGGAGAAGCTCGAGGAAAATGACGACGTCCAGAACGTCTGGCACAACTGGGA
>DVHA01000300.1 GCA_018712425.1 Candidatus Faecivivens stercoravium
ATCTATTTTAATAACGCGAAAGAAGTGGTTTTATGCCCCGCATCATCCCCATCCGCGATCTGAAAGACACCGCCAAAATCTCCGAGATGGTCCACGAGTCGGACGAACCCATCTTCGTCACCAAAAACGGTTACGGCGAGATGGCCATCATGAGTATGAAAGCTTATGAGGAAAAAATGTTTATGCTCGACCTCTATGAAAAGGTCGCCGCCGCAGAAAAAGAGTTTCAGGAAGGAAAAGGGCGGGATGCTTTTGAATCAATCAAACAAATAAAAGAAAAACACGGAATGTCTACTGAAGAATAAAAACCCGTTTTAACCCCAAAAAGCTTTCCGGAAAGTGCACACGGCAAATGCCCCGCCAACCTTCCCGGAAAGCTTTTTTGAACGGAGAAACGCGCAGCGTTTCCATCCATAACGTTCCCCGCAGGGGAACACATCACAGGCCCGCAGGGCCGACATCACGGCGCCTGCGCCGCATCACGCGCCCACAGGCGCGCATCACTGACCAAACCCTTCCGGCAGCCGCACATCCCCCTTTTTCACCTTCCCCCAGGAAAAAAGCGGGACCAGCTCCCACGCGCTGACCGGCCGGTATGCCGGCAGAATCCCCGCCGCCTCCGCCAGCATCCCGATAATCTCTTCCGGCCGCCATTTCTCCCGGAGCCTTGCGAGGTCGAGGTCGCCATCCCGCTTGGACAGCCGCCGTCCGTCCCAGTCGGTTAGCAGCGGGATGTGCCCATACACCGGGCTTGGGAGCCCCAGCGTCCGCTGGAGCCAGAGCTGCCGGGCGGTCGACCCGATCAGATCCCGGCCCCGCACCACCTCGGTCACCCCCATCAGCCCGTCGTCGACCGCCGTCGCCAGCTGGTAAGCGAACACCCCGTCCGCCCGCCGGATGACGAAGTCCCCGCACTCGGCCGCCAGGTTTTCGGCATACGGCCCGTAATGCAGGTCGGTAAACCGGACCGTCTCATCCGGCACCTTCACCCGCCAGGCAGGCTTCCGCTTTTTGGCCTTTTCGGCCGCCTCTTCCGGGGTCAGGTTCCGGCAGGTCCCGGGGTAGAAATACCGCCCGTCGCTTAAATGGGGCGCGTCGGCGGCGTGCAGCTCGGCCCGGGAACAGAAGCAGGGATAAATCAGCCCTTTTTCGGAAAGGATATCGAAATACTGTTCATAAACCCCGCTGCGGCCCGACTGGCAGTAGCGTCCCTCGGCCGCCTCCAGGCCCCCTTCGTCCCAGTCAAGCCCCAGCCAGCGGAGGTCCTCTTCAATCTGCCGCTCATAATCCGCCCCGCTCCGTTCGGGGTCAAGGTCTTCCACCCGGAGGAGCACCTTCCCGCCCTGCGACCGGGCCGACAGCCAGGCGACAAGGCAGCAGAGGACGTTCCCCAGGTGCATCTTCCCCGACGGCGTCGGCGCGAACCTTCCGACGACCGTCTTCACGATTTCCCGCCTTCCAGGTAGACCGTCCGGCTCGGGAAGGCGAAATCCGCCCCCAGCGATTCGCAGAGGTCCATAATCTGAAAGTTCAGCTGCTCTTTCAGCCGGATGTAGTCGGCGTAGCCCGTCTGGTTGAGGAAATAGCTGACGGTTACGTTTAAGGAGGATTCGCCGAATTCATTGAAAGCGACCGTCGGGTCTCCGACGACGTTTTCATCGGATTTCAGCAGCTCCCGGATCCCTTCGACCACCTTCCCCAGCGTCTCCCGGGAGGTCTGGTAGGTGAATCCCAGCGTCATCTCCACCCGGCGCTTGTTCATCCGCGACCAGTTGATGATCTCGTCGGCCGCGAGGGAGGAGTTGGAGACAACCACCAGCGCGTCTTTGAAGGTGCGGATGCGGGTCGACCGCAGCGAGATGTCCTCAACAACCCCTTCCAGCGAACTCGTCTGGATCCAGTCGCCCACCGCGAAGGGCTTGTCGGCGACGATGACCACCCCGCCGATGAAGTTGCTGGCGGTGTCCTGTGCCGCCAGCGAAAAGGCCAGGCCGACGATGCCGAGGCCGGTGATAATGCCGGTGATGTCGTATTCAAAGACGTCCATCACCATCACCGCCGCCAGCACCAGGATGACCACCTGGATAATCCGCGAGAGGAAGACCACCAGCGTCTCCGAAAGGACGCCCTTTTCCCCTCTCGCCGCCGAAACCGCCGGGCCGGAAGCTTTTAACAGCCCCCAGGTCAGGGTGACGATGACGGCAGTCCGGAGGAGCTGCTGCAAAAACTTGGGGCTTGCGGTTTCAAACCCCCAGAATACCGTTTGGACCGCGCCGTAAACCGCGAGGGAGACAACCAGTGCAATCAGCGGCTTTGTAAAGCTGTCGATCACCTCGTCGGCGTGGGGGGCCTTCGCCGCCAGTTTTTTGGCAACCCGCAGGATCAGCGAAACAATCCTGCGCCGGAGCATAAAGACCACCCCGAAGAGGATCAGCGCCAGCAGGACCGAAATCACCCGGCCCAAAAGGTTCCCGTCGGACGTGCGGATAAAGAAGTCCGCCACTGCGGACAGATTCGATGTCATAACCATCAGCCTTCCTACTCATATTTCCCGAAAAACAGGTGTACGAGGTTATTATACCGTGAAAAACCGTCCATTTCAACCGGTTTTCGCATTTTTCATCTTTTTATCACTTTTGGGGCACTGGATGTTGGTTTCGCTGCCCTTATGGCAGCGACCAAGTTTCACTTGGATGGACCAAAGGCTCTGCCTCCCCCATCCGCCAGGAGGCAAAGCCCCCTGGACCCAAATTTGCCGAACTCCGTTCCCGCAAGACAGAGCCCGGCAAAAAGAGCGCTTCGACCCCGCGGAAAGGATCAAACAGCCCCCGCAAAAAATTACCTCCTCCATCTTGCGCGCCGCCCGGAACTGTGCTATACTATAAAAGTATGTCTGAAACCACGCCCGAAGGAGGCTTCCCCATGCGCCGTAACCATTGACAGGACGAGCCTGTCCGCACAAACACCCCTGTAGATTTTGGAGGAATGCAAATTGTCAACCCTGCGTGAAGAAATCGAAAAACGGCGTACATTCGCGATCATCTCCCACCCGGACGCCGGTAAAACCACCCTCACCGAAAAGTTCCTGCTCTACGGCGGGGCCATCCAGCTGGCGGGCGCCGTCAAGGGCAAGAAAAACGCCCGCGCCGCCACCTCCGACTGGATGGAGATCGAGAAGCAGCGCGGCATCTCGGTCACCAGCTCGGTCATGCAGTTTAACTTCGAGGGATACTGCATCAACATCCTCGACACCCCCGGCCACCAGGACTTCTCGGAGGACACCTACCGCACCCTGATGGCCGCCGACTCGGCCGTCATGGTCATCGACGCGGCGAAGGGCGTCGAGGCCCAGACCCGGAAGCTCTTCAAGGTCTGCGTCAT
>DVHA01000301.1 GCA_018712425.1 Candidatus Faecivivens stercoravium
ACTGTGTTTCGGTTAAAAACCGTCACGTTCCGGTTTTCCGTCCAAATTGAATCAGCGAAGCGTACCTTCATCTTTCCCGAAGGGAAAGATATCAT
The DNA here is from genome assembly GCA_018712425.1 of Candidatus Faecivivens stercoravium. Taxonomy (GTDB): domain Bacteria; phylum Bacillota; class Clostridia; order Oscillospirales; family Ruminococcaceae; genus Faecivivens; species Faecivivens stercoravium. Next base: position 96 of record DVHA01000301.1, read on the forward strand.
GGCGCGGAGCGCTATATCATGGCCCGCAGGGCTATATCATATGGTGCAAGCCATATATCATTTCTTTTCCGGGTAGTGGAAGGTGAAAAGATAGCCGGCAAAAATGAGCGCCAGAAAAACCGCCAGCCTCCAGCTGGTCAGAATCAGCAGGAGGGTGTCGGTCAGTTTCGGGAAGTGGAAAAAGAGGGCAAACCCGACGGCAACAGCCGCAACCGCCCCTAAAAGCACCGCGCCGGCGGCTATATCCTTGACGGCGCCCGCCAGGGGGTGGTAGTCCGGCGAGACGAGGTCGGTAAGGGCTTCGAGGGCGGTATTGACCGCCTCCAATGCCAGTATAACCCCAATCGTCAAAAAAAGCAACCCGTATTCCGCCGCGGTCAGCCCATAAGCCAGCGAAAAGGCGGTGGTGAGCACGGCTGCGCTCAGGTGGAACCGCATATTCCGCTGGCGGATACAGCAGGCAATGCCGCGGCCGGCGTACAGGAAGCTTTTCAGGAAAAGGCGCCCGTCAGAATTTTTCATCGTCCATGACGTAACTGGCCCCTCTGGGGAGCCCCAGCATCGTCATAACCGTTTCTTCCTTCTCCCGCATATGAACGGCCTCGACCCCGCCGTTTACATGGTCGTAGCCCAGGAGGTGGAACATCGAATGGGCGGTGAGGTAGCCCACTTCCCGCTGGAGCGAGTGGCCGTAGAGCTCCGCCTGTTCGACCGCCTTGGGCATCGAGATAACGATGTCCCCCAGGAGCGCCGCGCCGGTCGTCTCGTTGTGGTCGTAGACCCCGTTTTCCCCGAGGGGGAAGGAGAGGACGTCGGTGGCGGCGTCGATGTTGCGATGCTGTTTATTGAGTTTGCGGATCTCGTCGTTGTCGACAAAGGTAACCGAGATTTCCGCGTCCTCGCTGAACTCTTCCAGACGCAGGGCGGCGTTGCAGGTGCGCCGCACCAGGAGGCGGATACCGGTCGGGATTTTGACGACATTCTGGCGGTTTGAAATGATGACTTTTACCTTATTCATGGCGTTTTGATTTGCCCTCCTCGTAATAACGGTCGTATGCTTTAATAATATCCTGTACCAGTTTATGCCGGACGACGTCCTTTTCGGTGAAGCGGACGATTGCGATGTCGTCTACTGATTTCAGCACCCGGGTAGCCTCTATGAGGCCGGAGACCTTGCCCTCCGGCAGGTCGATCTGGGTGACGTCGCCGGTAACGACAATCCGGGAACCGAAGCCCATCCGGGTTAAGAACATCTTCATCTGCTCGCGGGTGGTGTTCTGCGCCTCGTCGAGGATGATGAAGCTTTCGTCCAGCGTCCGCCCGCGCATGTAGGCCAGCGGCGCGACTTCAATCGAGCCCCGCTCCTGGAGCTTCTGGAAGTTTTCCGCCCCCAGGAAGTCGAAGAGGGCGTCGTAGAGCGGCCGCAGGTAGGGGTCGACCTTATTTTGCAGGTCGCCGGGCAGGAAGCCCAGCTTTTCGCCCGCCTCGACAGCCGGGCGGGTTAAGATGATGCGGGCCACCGCCCCCGACTTGAAGGCCTTGACCGCCATCGCCACCGCGAGGTAGGTCTTGCCGGTGCCGGCGGGGCCGACGCCGAAGGTGATGGTGTTCTGCTCGATCGCTTTGATATACCGTTTCTGCCCGACGGTCTTGGGCGCCACCGGCTTGCCCCGCTGGGTGATGCAGATGCAGTCGGAGGAGAGGTTTTTCGCCTCCTGGGCCTCGCCGCCGGCGGCCGCGTCGACCGCGTAGCGGATGGCGACCTCGTCCGGCGTAGCGCCGCCGCGGATCTGGGAGAGGATGCTCTCCGCCGCCGCGAAGCAGATGCCGACCGCCTGCGGTTCGCCGGTGATCTTCAGCGCGCCGTCCCGGATGGTCAGATTGACCGGGCAGTATTTCATCAGAAGGTTTAAATTCCCGTCGAACAGCCCGCAGAAGGCGGACAGCTCGTCGTTGTTTTGAAAAGGCAGTGTTTGTTCAGTCAGACCTGTCATCTCCCATAACGGGGGCCGGTTCTCCCCAGATGCCCCCAAAATTTCTCATTCTAAGGGATGAACAGACAAAATCCCTTAATTACTAGTATTATACCATAAAAAATGCCTTTTGTATCTATGTTATCTGCACAAAATTTTCGTGAATTTTTTTCTATCCCGTGCCAGATTGGTCATCCGCGGGCGGGACAACCTCTAGTTTGCGGGGCTGGGCGATGTCCATTTCGGCGAGGTACTGGATTTCCAGCACCCCGACCCGCCCGCCGTCCCATTCCTCCACCCGGAAGGTTTCCTCCCGCTCTTTGATGACGGCGTCCGAAAGGTTTTCTTCCTCCCAGTCCCGGGCAGCCTCCCGGAGGGTCTGGACCGCTTCGGTTTCGGTGAAGAGCTTTTCTTCTTCGGTGTAGCCCTCCCGGGTGATGGTGACCGCGACGACCGGGAGCCGGAGGCCGAAGAGGGTGAGGGGAGCGGCCGACGCCGTCTCCTCCCAGAGGAGGGGGGGCTCCTCCGGGAGGGCGAGGCTGTCGCCCGGGCCTTTGAAGAGGAAGGCGGACGCCTGCCGCAGCCACTTTCCCACCTGGGAGAGGGCGTTTTCCGCTCCTTCCGGCAGGTAGAGGGGGATCCGGCGGCCGAACAGTTCGAGGGCGTAGCGCTTCTCTTCATCGCCCGAATAGACCCGCTCGGTCTGGGAGAGGCGGAGGGTGAAGGTGTGGGAGAAGTAGGCGTCGGCGATGACCGAGGCGGTTGCGTGGACATAGCGGAGCTTGCCGTCGGCCGATTCGGTGATGCCGGTGACAATCTGCTGGCCCTTGCCGACCGTCTCGCCCACCTTCACCCGCTCCTGGCCGTCGTAGACCTCCATATAGAGGATTTTCCCCGTCTCGGCGGCGACGACGTCGCAGGGGTCGGTCGGGAGGACGACGGGGGGATTGTGCATCTCGTGGATGTTTATTTCCACCCGGGCGCCGACCTTGTTGACCGCGCAGATCGCGACGCCGGGGATCTCCTCCCGGATGCGGGCGGCCACCTCCCCGGCGTCCAGCGTCGGGAGAAACCGGCCGATCGTGAGGCCCGCTTCCGCCGCCACCGACTGGATCAGCTCGGGGGAGAGCGATTCCAGGCCGGTCACCTCGATCTTCCAGGCGAAGCACTGGGAAAAGAGGAGCACCCCGACGGTGAAAACCGGCCAGATAACCAGCCCCGCCCGCTTCCGGTAGCGGCGGAGGAGGGCGGTCGCC
>DVHA01000032.1 GCA_018712425.1 Candidatus Faecivivens stercoravium
TCGCTGTAACCGGCGCCGTCAAGGACCAGGTGCTGGATATCGAGCTGCTGGCTATGCGGCTGCTGGACTGGCTGCGGGCGGAATACCCCGCGCTGCTGGAGCGGTATAAGCTCACACCGGTTGACGTCGAAGGGCTTTCGCCTTACGAACTGCTGGAACTGGTCGGCCGCAAGCGGGGGATGCTCATCTCCGGCGGCGAGGTGAATACCGAGCGGGCGGCGGTGACCGTCCTGGACGAATACCGCGGCGGCAAGCTCGGCCGCCTGACTTTAGAGGCCCCGCCGGAGGAAACCGTATGACCCTTTACGAATACGACCGGTCGCTCGGCATCGAAAATTTCTGCGGTGTAGACGAAGCTGGCCGCGGCCCGCTGGCCGGGGATGTCTATGCGGCAGCGGTCATTCTGGACCCGGCAAAGCCGATTGAAGGACTAAACGACAGCAAAAAGCTCTCGGAGAAAAAGCGGGAGGCCCTTTTTGCCGAAATCAAGGAGAAGGCGGCGGCCTGGTCGGTCGGCGTTGCGACGGTCGAGGAGATCGAGGCATATAATATCCTACAGGCGACCTTCCTCGCGATGCGCCGGGCGGTGGACGGCTTGTCTATCCGACCGTCCCTCGCGCTGGTCGACGGCAACCGCAACCCCGGGCTGGATATCCCCACCCGGCTCCTGGTCAAAGGGGACGGGACATCGGCGGCGGTGGCCGCGGCGTCGATTGTCGCTAAGGTATCCCGGGACCACTATATGGCAGAGCTGGACGCCCGGTATCCCGAATACCAGTTCCTCCGCCACAAAGGCTACGGCACCAAGCTCCATTACGAGATGCTGGACCAGTACGGCGAATCGCCGGTCCACCGCCATTCCTTTTTAAAAAGCTACTACGCCAAAAAGGGAAAAGGCGCCCCCGGCGGGACCGGGACAAAAGGGGAACAGATGGCGGCCGATTATCTGACGGCCCGCGGCTGCGAGATCCTCGGCCGCAACTGGCGCTGCCCCTACGGCGAGATCGACCTGATCCTGCGGCAGGGGGAGACCCTCATCTTCGCCGAGGTCAAGACCCGCGGCCCCGGGATGCTCGCCGCCCCGGCCGAAGCGGTGACCGCCTCTAAACGCCGCAGGCTGCTGGACGCGGCCGCCCTCTATCTTTCGCAAAACCCGCTGCCGCTGCAGCCGCGTTTTGATATACTGGAAATCTATCTGGACGGGGAAGGGAATTTCCTGAAAGCCGTCTGGCTGGAAAACGCCTTTCAAACCGATTGACAACTCTCCCAGAAAGGAAGCTTAGTATGCGCCATTTTGATTTACATGCGGATACGCTCAGCAAGTGCCTCAAGGGCCGGAAGAGCCTGGTTCACAACGACTATGCGATCTCGGTGGAGCGGGGCCTGATTTTTGATCAGTGGGTGCAGGCGTTCGCGGTCTTTGTTCCGGATGAACTGCACGGCAGCCGGGGCTACCATCACTTCCTTTCCGAGGCGGAGGTCCTCTCCCGCGCCTTTGAGGAGAGCGATAAGATCGTCCCCTATGACCCTGAGCATGTCAAATCCGGCGTCTGCAACGCGATGCTGACGGTGGAAGGCGGTTCCGCCATCGGCGGCAAGCTGGACCGGATCGACAGCCTCTATGAAATGGGGGTGCGGATGTTTTCCCTCTGCTGGAACGGGGAGACCGACCTCGCCGGCGGCACCGCCACCGAAGCGGGGCTGACCAGTCTCGGCAAAGAGGCGGTCAAGGAGCTGGAGGCCCATAAGATCATCATCGATGTCTCCCATATGAACAACTACAGCTTCTGGGACCTCTGCGAGGTGGCCGAACGGCCGTTTATCGCCTCCCATTCCAACTGCTTTGAGCTTTGCCCCCACCGCCGCAACCTCGATGACCTCCAGTTAAAAGAGATCATCCGCCGCGGGGGCTTGATCGGCATCAACTTCTACCCCGTCTTTGTCAACGGGGAGAGCGACGCCAGCTTCCAGGAAATCCGCCGCCATATCCGGCATATCGTCGCGTTGGGCGGGGAGGACTGCATCGCCGTCGGCAGCGACTTTGACGGCGCTGCGATGCCGCAGAAGCTCCCGTCGATCGACCGGATCCCCGACTGGCACCAGAACCTTTTAAAGCACTTCGACCCCGAGTTTGTCGACAAGATCACCTTCTTAAACGCCCAGCGTTTTATGCAGAGAAATCTGTAAAGTAACAAAACTTTACATCAAAATACGCCCCATCCGAAGGAGTGTGGACCATGAACTATCAGAGCACCCGTGACCGTTCCGCCAAAGTTTCCGCCGCCCGGGCGATTGTCCAGGGCATCTCCCACGAGGGCGGGCTGTTTGTCCCCGAGACGCTGCCGGTTTTGACCCCGGAGGAGCTGGAAGGGCTGGTCGGCCTTTCCTACAATGAGAAGGCGAAGGCGGTCCTTTCCCGCTTCCTGACCGATTTTACCCCGGATGAAATCGCCCACTGCGTCGACGGCGCTTACAACACCCGCAGTTTCGATACCCATGACATCGCTGAGATTTCCAAAGTGGGGGAACGGAGCTACTTCCTCGAGCTGTGGCATGGGCCGACCTGCGCTTTTAAGGACATGGCCCTCCAGCTGCTGCCCTACCTGATGAAGGTCTCAATGGATAAGGAAGCCCCCGGCACCGAAGTGGTCGTCCTGGTTGCCACTTCCGGTGACACCGGCAAGGCGGCGCTGGCCGGCTTTGCGGACGTCCCCGGCACCCGGATGCTAGTTTTCTACCCCGAGAACGGCGTCAGCGGGATGCAGAAGCTCCAGATGGTCACCCAGGAAGGGGAAAACGTCTCGGTCTGCGCGATCAAAGGGAACTTCGACGACGCCCAGAGCGGGGTCAAGGCGATCTTCACCGACCCGTCGATTGAGGCGGAGCTCCGGAAGAACGGGCAGATGTTCTCTTCCGCCAACTCGATCAACTGGGGGCGGCTGGTCCCCCAGATTGTCTACTATGTGGCGGCCTATACCGCCCTGGTCGAACAGGAGGAGATCGCCTTCGGCGACACCGTCAACGTCTGCGTCCCCACCGGCAACTTCGGCAATATCCTCGCCGCCTACTATGCCAAGCGGATGGGGGTCCCGATCGGCAGGCTGATCTGCGCCTCCAACCGCAACAACGTCCTGACCGACTTTATCCGCACCGGCGTATACGACCGCAACCGGGACTTTTACACCACTACCTCCCCGTCGATGGATATCCTGATTTCCTCCAACCTCGAGCGTCTCCTGTTCCACCTGTCGGGGGAGGACGACGGCCTTATCCGGCGGTGGTTTGCCTCCCTCGCGGAGACCGGCCGCTATGCCGTTTCGCCCGATGTTCAGGAAAAGCTCCAGGCCGAGTTCTGGGGCGGTTTCTGCGACGACCAGGCGGCCGCGGAGGCAATCCACGGGCAGTTTGACCGGTACGGCTACCTCTGCGACCCGCACACCGCCGTCGCGGTCAAGGTTTTTGAGGACTACGTCCGGGAGACCGGCGACGATACCCGCACGATTATCGCCTCGACCGCCTCGCCCTACAAGTTCTGCGGCAGCGTCCTGCCGGCGGTGACCAGGGAGCCGGTGCCGGAAGACCCCTTTGCCCAGATGGAACTGCTGCACCGGGTTTCCGGTATGGCGCCGCCTGCTTCGCTGGCTGGCCTAAAGGGCAAGCCGGTTCGGTTTACCGGTTCGATCGAAAAGGGACAGATGGCGGACAAGGTTAAGGAAATGCTGCGGTAAAACGCTTGGAAAGGAACGACCGATGAGCCTGTTTGCAATCTCCGACCTCCACCTGTCCCTCGGCGTCGACAAGCCGATGGACGTCTTCCGCGGCTGGGAGAACTATGTCGCCCGGCTGGAGGAAAACTGGACCCGGCTGGTCAAGCCGGAGGACACCGTCGTCATCGCCGGGGACATCTCCTGGGGGCTGGACCTGTCGGAAACGGTGGAGGATTTCCGCTGGATCGACCGGATGCCGGGGCAGAAGATCCTCCTAAAAGGCAACCATGACCTCTGGTTTTCGACCAAAAGCAAAGTCGAGCGGTTTTTCACCGAAAACGGCTTTTCCACCCTCCGCATCCTCTTCAACAACGCCTACCGCTACGGGGACTATGTCCTCTGCGGGACGCGGGGCTGGATGAACCAGCCGGGGGAGGCGGACCAGAAGGTCTTAAACCGGGAGTGCGGCCGCCTGAAGCTGTCGCTGGAGGCGGGGAAGGCGCTGGGCGGCGAGCCGATCGTCTTCCTCCACTACCCGCCGGTCTATGCAAACGGCGAATGCCTCGAAATCCTCGATGTGCTCCTGTCTTATGGGATTAAGCGGGTCTATTACGGCCATATCCATGGCCATTCAGCCGGATATGCCATCAACGGGGAGCGGATGGGCATTGATTTCCGGCTGCTTTCTTGTGATTTTCTCCAATTTGTGCCAAAACAAATCGTTTAAATTGCAGGAAATACAAAATCAGCGCCAAACCACTGGTTTTTTTTCGCCGTTTATGGTATAATGTCCATTGCGTATTGAGTAAATCGTGTCTGCGGGGCGGCTTGCGGCTGTCCGGCAGGGAATTTTATAGGAAGGAATGTTTCCAATGTTAGTATCGAAAAACCCCACCGAAAACAGCAAATACGAACTGATCGTTTCGATTCCCGCAGAGGATTTTGCCGCCGCCTGCGATAAGGTCTTTAAAAAGAGAGCCAAACAGTTCCAGGTCCCCGGCTTCCGGAAGGGCAAAGCCCCCCGCAAGACCATCGAAAAGCTCTACGGTGAAGGCATCTTCTTTGAAGAGGCTGTCAACGACCTGGCGCCTGAAGTGCTGCAGGCCGCTTACGACGAATCCGGCCTGGAGATTGTCGTTCGCCCCGAGGTCGAAGTGACCGAGGTTTCCAAGGAAAACGGCGTCACGATGAAGGCTGTCTGCGTTGTCAAGCCTGAAGTCACCGTTAAGGATTACAAGGGCATCAAGGCTTCCAAGAAGGTTGACCCCGTCACCGACGAAGAAGTCGACGCCGAAATCGAGCGGATGCGCAACCGCAACGCCCGCACCATCACTGTTGAGGACCGCGGCGCTGAAAACGGCGATATCGTCAACATTGACTTTGAAGGCTTTGTCGACGACCAGCCCTTTGAAGGCGGCAAGTCGGAGCATTTCCATCTGACCCTCGGCTCCGGCCAGTTCATCCCCGGCTTTGAAGACCAGGTTGTCGGCCACAAGACCGGCGAATCCTTCGACGTTAATGTCACCTTCCCCGAGGATTACCACGCGGAAGAGCTGAAGGGCAAACCCGCTGTCTTCAAATGCAAACTGCATGAAATTACCGCGAAAGAGCTCCCCGAACTGGACGACGAGTTCGTCAAGGACGTCTCTGAGTTTGATACCCTCGACGAGCTGAAGGCGGACATCCGCAAGAAACTCACCGACAGCAAGGAGACCGCTGCCAACACCGCCTTTGAGAACACCCTGATCGACGGCATCATCGCCAATATGGAAGGGGAGATCCCTGAAGAGATGTTCGACGCCCGTGCCGATGAGATGGTGCAGGACTTCGAATACCGCCTGTCTGCCCAGGGCATGAACATGGACGTCTACATGCAGTACACCGGCATGAACCGCGACGCGATCCGGAACTCCTTCAAGGAGCAGGCGACCCGTCAGGTGAAGGTTGCGCTGGCGCTGGAGAAGATCGTTGAAAACGAGGGTATCACCGTTTCCGACGAGGAAATCGACGCCGAGGCTGCGAGACTGGCTGAGCAGTACAAGGGCCAGAACATCACCGCCGAGCAGATTAAGAACGCGATGGGCGACCAGCTGAAGAACGACCTTGCCCAGAAGAAAGCGGTCGAACTGATCAAGGAATCCGCTGTCGAGGAATAATCTGACCGGTTTCATGAAAGAATTCACGGAAACGTTCCAATTTCTACTATAAATTTTTCATGATTTTCGGACAAAATAGGAGATACACATAACGTGTACAAAGGGGTGGGGCATCTGCCTCACCCCTTTAGGCTGTACGGCGGGCGCGAAATCCCTGCCCGCCGGCCATCGCATTTTAAGGAGGTTTTCACCATGAGTTTAGTGCCAATGGTAGTTGAACAGACCGGACGCGGGGAGCGTTCCTATGATATCTTTTCCCGGCTTTTAAACGACCGGATTATCATGCTCTGCGAAGAGGTCAACGACGCGTCTGCCAGCCTTGTCGTCGCCCAGATGCTCTATCTGGAGGGCCAGGACCCCGACAAGGACATCCAGCTGTATATCAACAGCCCCGGCGGCAGCGTGACCGCCGGCCTTGCGATTTACGACACCATGCAGTACATCAAGTGCGACGTGTCGACCATCTGCATCGGCATGGCGGCTTCTATGGGGGCATTCCTGCTCTCCAGCGGCGCCAAAGGCAAGCGGTTTGTCCTCCCCAACGCCGAGGTCATGATCCATCAGCCCTCCGGCGGTTCCCAGGGCCAGGCGACCGATATCCTGATCCAGGCGAGCCACATCCAGCGGACCAAGGAAAGGTTAAACCGGATCCTGGCCGCCAACTCCGGCAAGCCGGTTGAGCAGATTGCCGCCGACACCGAGCGGGACAACTGGATGACCGCCGAAGAGGCGGTGGCCTACGGGCTGGTCGATAAAGTGATTGACCGCCGGTAATCCTTCCTGACGGATGGGGGATTGGGCCGGAAATAGAAAGGAATGGTCTTACACAGATGGCTGATTATAACGATAACGGCATCCGCTGCAGCTTCTGCGGCAAGCGGGACCACAGCGTCCGCCGGATGCTGCACGCCGGCAACGTCAATATCTGCGACGAATGCGTCGCCCTCTGCTACCAGATGCTGGCGGACGAAGGGCTCTTCCCCTCGTTTGTCCCGGAAGCGGAATACAAACCCGAGGGGCTGGATGAGCTGACCCTCTTAAAGCCCGCCGAAATCAAAGCGGTCCTCGACCAGTATGTCATTGGCCAGGATAAGGCCAAAGTGACCCTTTCGGTCGCGGTCTACAATCATTATAAGCGGATCCTGAACCAGGATGAAGAGGATGAGGACGAGGGCATTGAACTGCAGAAGTCCAATGTCCTGTTGCTGGGCCCGACCGGCGTCGGCAAGACGCTGCTGGCCCAGACGCTGGCGAAGATCTTAAACGTCCCCTTTGCGATTGCCGACGCGACGACTCTGACCGAAGCCGGCTATGTCGGCGACGACGTCGAAAACGTCCTGGTGCGGCTTTTGCAGGCGGCGGACTTTGACGTCGAGGCGGCTGAGCACGGGATTGTCTATATCGACGAGATCGACAAGATCACCCGCAAGTCGGAAAACGCTTCGATCACCCGTGACGTCAGCGGCGAGGGCGTCCAGCAGGCCCTCCTGAAAATTCTGGAAGGGACCGTCTCCAACGTCCCGCCCCAGGGCGGGCGCAAGCATCCCCATCAGGAGATGATTCAGGTCGATACCCGCAATATCCTCTTTATCTGCGGCGGCGCGTTCGAAGGGATCGAGAAGATCATCGAAAAGCGGACCGACTCCTCGACGCTGGGCTTCGGCGCCGACATCCGCCGGAAAGAGGAAAAGACCAAAGGGGAGGCCCTCAAGGACCTGATCCCCGACGACCTGGTCAAATTCGGCCTGATCCCCGAGCTGGTCGGCCGTCTGCCGGTCGTGACGACGCTGGAAGACCTTTCAGTCGACCAGATGGTCCGGGTGCTGAAAGAGCCCCGCAACAGCCTCTTAAAGCAGTACGTCCATCTGTTCAAGCTGGACGGGGTCGAGCTGGAGATGGGGGACGACACCCTGCGGGCGGTCGCCGAAGAGGCGATCAAGCGCAAAACGGGTGCCAGAGGCCTGCGCAATGTCATGGAAGATACTTTAAACCAGCTGATGTTTGACGTGCCTTCCGACCCGACAATCAGTAAGGTCACCATTACGCCCGAGTCGATCTGCGGCCGGGCTCCCGCCCTGATTGAGCATAAGGCGCCTGAATCGGCGCGGCTTTCCGCTCCGAAGGCGGCTCTGAAAAACTAAATGCAGTGAAAAATGCCCGGTTCCTGGGAGCCGGGCATTTCAGTTTATCGAAAAAGTCTTTTTGGAGTATTTTTTGGGTGCTGCGCACGCTTCGTTATCAGTGGCAAAGCTGTGGTCAGCTTTGGAAGTACAGCAGGTGAGCGCCTGGGAAGGGGCTCTGCCCCTTCCATTCCCGCAAACCCTTTAAAAAGGGTTTGAT
>DVHA01000302.1 GCA_018712425.1 Candidatus Faecivivens stercoravium
CTCCGGGAGGACTACTGCGACGGGCTGGGGGACTGCCTGCCGGCCTGCCCCACCGACGCCATCTCCTTTGAGGAGCGGGAGGCCCCCGCCTATGACGAGGCGGCGGTGCTGGCCGCCAAAGCCGCGAAGGCTGAGGCGCATACCGGCGGCTGTCCCGGTTCCCGGAGCCGCAGTTTTGCCCGCCCGGATACCGCCCAGCCGGAAGGGGAGATCCCCTCGGAACTGACCCAATGGCCGGTCCAGCTCCGCCTCGCCCCCACCAAAGCCCCCTATTTCGACGGGGCAGACCTGCTGATTGCCGCCGACTGTTCGGCCTTCTCCTACGCCGCCTTCCACCGGGACTTTATCCGGGGGCGTGCTGCCCTCATCGGCTGCCCCAAGCTCGACCCGGTGGATTACAGCGAAAAACTCGCCGAAATCTTCCGCCGGAACGACATCCGTCGGGTTTCCGTCGTCCGGATGGAGGTGCCTTGCTGCGGCGGCCTGACCCTTGCCGTCCAGAAGGCTCTCGCCGCCTCCGGCAAGGATATCCCCCTTTCGGTCACCATCCTCTCGACCGACGGCCAAATCCTCCGCCAGGGGTGAGCGCCGCAATCGACACTGTATCCGATTTTTGCATAGACGTGCGGCATCAAAAGTTTAGGATCAAACCCTTTTTAAAGGGTTTGCGAGAATCCAAGGAGCAGAGCTCCTTGGCAGGCGCTCACTTCCCGTACTTCCAAAGTCTTTCACAGCTGCTCTACCTGAAACAAAGCGTGCGCAGCACCTAAACCATGCTTAAAAAACAAACCGCGGCGGCCTTTCACCCGAAGGGCCGCCGCTTTTTCATAGCTCAGATTGCTTTGAGGAAGGCATCGACCGCCTCCTCTTCAGTCGCCCAAGAGGTCACCAGCCGGATGCAGGTCTTCCCATCCGGGAACTTTTTCTGCACCTCGAACTTAAATCCCTCCGCCAGCTTTTCCACCAGCCCGTCCGGGAAGATGGGGAAAACCTGGTTGGAAGGGGAGCGGACCAGCAGCGGATACCCTGCCTTCACAATCCCGTCCTGGAGCTTCCGGGCAAGCCCATTTTCATGCCGCCCGATTTCCATCCAGACCGAATCCTCCAGCCCGCCCTTGAAGAGCGCCCCGAACTGGACGCCCAGCAGCCGCCCCTTCGCCAGCATCCCGCCCCGCTGCTTGATGCCGTAGCGGAAATCGGGCTTCAGTTTCTCGTTCATAATCACCAGCGCCTCGCCGAACATCGCCCCGTTTTTGGTGCCGCCCACATAGAAGACGTCGCAGCAGGCGGGGAGGTCCGAAGGCCGGATATCGTTTTCATCGGAAGCAAGCGCGCTCCCGAGCCGCGCCCCGTCGAGGTACAGATAAAGCCCCAGCTCATCGCAGGTTTCCCGCAGGGCGTAGAGCTGTTCCCGCCGGTAGATTGTCCCCACCTCGGTCGAATCGGAGATATAGGCCAGCTTCGGCTTGACCATATGCTCGTCCGGATGGGCAGCGACAGCCGCCCGCACCATCTCCGGCGTCAAAATCCCGCCCTCCGACGGGCAGGTGATCACCTTGTGCCCGGTCGCCTCGACCGCCCCGGTCTCATGGACAGCGATGTGCCCGAGGCTGGTGCAGACCGCCGCCTCCCAGGGCCGGAGGAAGGCGGCAATCGCCGTCTGGTTGGTCTGGGTGCCGCCGACGAGGAAATGGACGTCGGCTTCCGGGCAGCCGAACGCCTCTTTGATCATCCCCCTCGCCTCTTCGCAGTAGGGGTCGACCCCATACCCGGAAGTATGTTCAAGGTTGGTGCGGACAAGCGCCTCCAGCACCGCCGGATGGCAGCCCTCGGAGTAATCGTTTTGGAAAGTGTACAAAGGAAAAACCTTCTTTCTTCAATTTTTTTCGGGACGGTCCTCGGGACGCTCAGGAGATCCAGGTCGTCCATTTGGGCGGGCCGTCTCCTTCTTCTTCGTCTTCATCATCCTCTTCTTCATCTTCAAACAACTGGCCGTACTCCTCCGCTATCCCTAGGAGCGTCTCTTTAAATTCCAGCTGATCTTCGGGGGAAAGGGTGGTAAAGAACGCAAAGAGCATCTCTTCCAGCGCTCCCCGCGGCACTTCGTGCAGTATCGAATGGATTTCCGCCAGATTCGAAGCCATCTGAAAGACGGTGTTTTCAAGCGCTGTCTGCTCCTCCAACTCCTGCCGGTATTTTTCCGCCTCGTCGGGAAAGGCAGTGAAAAAGAGGGCGACCATATGCTTGCAGACCACCTGCCGCCCGTCGGCAAAGGGGCAGCTGCACCGGCCCTTGCGGGGGTGCCGGATATCGATGGTCACGTCGTAGGTTTCCCCGTTGCTGCCGGATACCTGCCCGGCCCAGCGGGACTCGTCCAGCTGGCAGGCGGAGAGCACCTTCTTCCGGGTGTAGTAGTCGTATCCTTTGAAGACGGATTTGCTGCTTGCGGCGGTCAGGATGCTCATGCGGATACCCCTTTCCGAATCTAAAAGTCAAAAGCCGTTTCCCATCCCGCTTTTCTTTTTTCAGTTTAGCACACTGCCTCCCGTTTGTAAAGTAAAACCCTATCCCTTCCCACCAATTTATGCTATAATAAAAGGGACACAAAAATCCCCGAAAAGAAGGTACTCCCATGGAACTCAGCTTACTCCTCCTCGAAAAAATCCTCTCGATGGCCCTGATGGTGCTGATGGGCTTTGCGGTGGTCAAACTGGGCGCGGTGAAGGCGGAACAGTCCAGCCTCCTCTCCTCCCTGACCCTGTACATCATCGTCCCCTGCATGATTCTCTCGGCCTTCCAGGTGGCGTGGACCCCCGAGCGGCTGTCCGGCCTGCTCCTCGCCCTCATCGCCGCCGTCCTCCTCCACATCCTCTACATTGCGATCACCCGCCTCCTCGGGGACAAGCTCCGCCTCGACGGGGTCGAACGGGCCTCCCTCATCTACTCCAACGGCGGCAACCTGATCGTCCCGCTGGTCAGCTCGGTGCTGGGGGAGGAATACGTCTTTTACTGCTGCGCCTTCATCGCCTTCCAGACCATCCTCCTCTGGGTGCACCTGCCAGGCCTCTTGGGCGGCAGCCGGAAACTGAACCTCAAAAAACTCCTCCTAAACCCCAACATCCTCGCGATCATCGCCGGCGTCGCCTGCTTCCTCCTTCGGATCACCTTCCCGCCGGTCATTGCCGACACGATCGACGCGGTCAGCGCCACCATCGGCCCCGTCGCGATGTTCATGATCGGGATGCTGATGGCGGACACCGACCTGAAAGCCACCTTCACCCGCCTCCGCTACTGGGGCATCAGCCTCGGCCGCCTGGTGGTCTACCCGGTGCTGTTTGTCCTGCTGATTGCTTTAAGCCGCGTGACCACCTACATCCCGATGGCAAAGGAAGTGCTGGTGGTGACGGTGCTGGCGGCCTCGGCGCCGGTGGCGGTTTCGGTCGCCCAGATGGCCGACCTCTGGGGCGGCGACGCCAAAAAGGCCGGCGCGATCAACGTCATGAGCGTTATCCTCTGCATCGCCACCATGCCCCTCATCATCGCGCTCTATCAGGCGATCTGCTGACCCCGCCCGTATGTTCAACGGAAAAGGTAGAAAATTTGACGCGGATGTGCTATACTATTCCTTATATCGTCGAAAGGAGCTGATCCCATGGACATTTCAGTCGGAGACATCCTCGTCATGAAGAAAAACCACCCCTGCGGTTCCAACCGCTTCCTCGTCCTCCGGGTGGGGATGGACTTTAAACTGCGCTGCCAGGGCTGCGGCCGGGAGATGATGCTCACCCGCCAGAAGGCCGAAAAAGCTACCCGCAAAGTCGAGAAAAAGCCGGAGGAATAACGGAAAGGTTGTTAGAAAGGAAGTTATAATTTGGACAAACTGGAACAGATCGCCGCCCACTATGAGGAACTGGAAGCCCGGCTCTCCTCCCCGGACGGCGACCCTTCGCAGATTGCCGCCCTGATGAAAGAATACACCGCCCTCACCCCCCTCTATGAGAAGATCACCCTCTTCCGCACCGCCAGCACCGAAGCCGCCGAGGCGCTTGAGATGCTGGACGGGGAGCAGGACCCGGAGATGAAGGACTTTTTCCGCCATGCGGCCGCCGAAGCGGACGCCCGGGCGGAAGCCCTCCGGGAGGAAATCCGCATCCTGATGCTGCCGAAAGACCCCCGGGACGAGAAAAACGTCATCGTCGAAATCCGCGGCGGCGCCGGCGGGGAAGAGGCGGCGCTGTTTGCCGGGAGCCTCGGGCGGATGTACCGGATGTACGCCGAAAAGATGGGCTGGAAGATCGAGATGATCACCCGGAATGAGACCGAACTGGGCGGCTTCAAAGAGCTCTCCTTCA
Organism: Candidatus Faecivivens stercoravium; assembly: GCA_018712425.1. Classification (GTDB taxonomy): domain Bacteria; phylum Bacillota; class Clostridia; order Oscillospirales; family Ruminococcaceae; genus Faecivivens; species Faecivivens stercoravium. The sequence continues at coordinate 4,353 of DVHA01000302.1, forward strand.
CCGTCGAGGGGAAAGGGGCCTACTCCCGCCTCAAGTTTGAATCGGGCGTCCACCGGGTCCAGCGGGTTCCCGAGACCGAGACCCAGGGACGGGTGCACACCTCCACCGTCACCGTCGCCGTCCTCCCGCAGGCGGACGAAGTGGAGCTGGAAATCGACCCGAAAGACCTCCGGATTGACACCTACCGCTCCAGCGGCGCCGGCGGCCAGCACATCAACAAAACCGAGTCGGCCATCCGCATCACCCACCTCCCCACCGGGATGGTGGTCGAGTGCCAGGACGAGCGCAGCCAGTATAAGAACAAGGACAAGGCGATGCGGGTCCTCCGCTCCCGCCTGCTCGACCTGAAGGTCCGCGAGCAGCAGGGCGCCATCGCCGCCGAGCGCAAAAGCCAGGTCGGCACCGGCGACCGCTCCGAACGCATCCGCACCTACAACTTCCCCCAGGGCCGGGTGACCGACCACCGGATCGGCCTGACCCTTTACAAGATCGACAGCTTTATGGACGGCGCCCTCGACGAGATGATCGACGCCCTCATCGCCGACGAACAGGCGAGGCTGCTGGCGGGGGAGCAGACGGAATGACGGATGGCACAAAAGCGTAAACCCTCACCTAAAGGAGTATCACAATAGATGGAAAAATGGAAAACCGAGCTGGTCCCGGCGGATGAAGCGAACATCGCCCGGGCGGCCGCCCTCCTGCGGCAGGGGGAGGTGGTCGGCTTCCCGACCGAGACGGTCTACGGCCTCGCGGGGGACGCCTTAAACCCTGAGGCGGTGGAAAAAATCTTCCGCGCCAAGGGCCGCCCCCAGGACAACCCGCTGATCGTCCACATTGCCTCGATGGAGATGCTGCCGGACCTGGTCAATAACCCGCCGGAGCTGGCCTTTAAACTGGCGGAAGCCTTCTGGCCGGGGCCGATGACGATGGTCCTGCCGAAGTCCGCCCGTATCCCCGACGTCACCTCGGCCGGCCTTTCGACCGTCGGCATCCGCTTCCCGTCGAACCCGGTTGCCCAGGCGCTCATCCGGGAGAGCGGGCTTCCGATCGCCGCCCCCAGCGGCAACCTCTCCGGCCGCCCGTCGCCCACCGCCGCCCAGCATATGATGGAGGACATGGACGGACGGATCCCGATGATTCTGGACGGCGGCCCCTGCGCCGTCGGGGTCGAGTCGACGGTCATCGGCGTCGGGGAAGACCGGGTGCGGCTCTTCCGTCCCGGCGGGATTACCGTCGAGATGCTGGAGGAAATCTGCCCGGTCGAAATCGACCCCGGCGTCCTCCATGTGGTCGAGGCGGGGCGGAAGGTCGCCTCCCCCGGCATGAAGTACCGCCACTACGCCCCGAAGGCGGACGTCAAGATCGTCGAAGGCAGTTTTGACGCCTTCCGCGCCTTTATCGGCCGGCAGGCGGGGGAGGGGGTCTTTGCCATCGTCTTTGACGGCGAGGAAACCGCCCTCCCGGTCCCGGCCCTCTCCTTCGGGGCGGAGGACGACCCGGCCGCCCAGGCCCATCTGCTTTTTGACCTCCTCCGGGAATGCGATGAGCGGGGGGCGAAGGAAGTTTACGTCCGTTCGCCCCGTACCACCGGCATCGGCCTCGCCGTCTATAACCGCCTGCTGCGGGCGGCAGCCTTCCAGATTGTCCATCTGGATGAAAGCGGGGTGGCGGCCCAATGAATGCCTTCGGCAGCCAGAAAAAGCCCACCGGCCCGCTGATCGTCGGCCTCACCGGCCAGACCGGCGCCGGCAAATCGACCGTCACCGAGGCCTTTGCCGAAAAAGGCTTCGTGGTCATCGACTGCGACGCCCTCACCCGCGAGCTCCAGACCCGCCCCGAAGTCCTCTCAATGCTCTCCCAGGCTTACGGCCCGCAGATTTTAAAGGAGGACGGCAGCCTTGACCGCAGGATGCTCGCCGCCATCGCCTTCTCCGAGCCGAAACAGACCGAAAAGCTGGGCAGCCTGATGTTCCCGCCGATTAAAGCGGAAATCGACGTTCAGATTAAACTGGCTGAGGCGTCCGGCAAAAAGAACATCCTCCTCGACGCCCCGACCCTCTTTGAGAGCGGGCTCGATAAGATCTGTACCCGCAAAATCTCGGTCATTGCCGCCGAAGACGTCCGCCGGGAGCGGATCATCCGCCGGGACGGCATCACCGAAGAGGAGGCCGTCCGCCGGATGTCGGCCCAGCACCCGGACGCCTGGTACACCGTCCGCTCCGACTTCGTCCTTAGGAACAACGGGACGCGGGAAGAACTGCTGGAGGCGGGGAGGAACCTCGCCGCCCAGATGGTCAAGGCCCCCAACCAGGACGGGAAGACCGCCATCGTCGCCCTTGTCTCGATTGTCCTCGTTATCGCGGTCATCAGCGGCGTTTATATGCTGGCATATCGGGCGATTTATCCCCAGGACTATCAGGAGACGGCGGCAGCCTACGCCGAGACGACCGGGCTGTCGGAATACTTCCTGATGGCGCTGGGCCACGAGGCGGCCCCGGAGAGTGAGGCGGAATTTGCCGGGAACCTTTCGGTCCTCACCGCCCTGATGCCCGGGGCGGATGAACGGAGCCTGGCGGCGGCATACTATGCCGGGCCGGAAACGGCGGCCCAGTGGCTGGCGGACCCGTCGGTCAGTCCCGACGGTGTCAATTTCAGCCAGATTCCCGACGAGGCGGCCGCGGCCTTTGCCGACCAGGTGGCCCAGACGGCGACCGTCTATGAAAATCTCTACGGCTGACGAAAAACTACAATGTTCGATAAATTTTGAACAAGTGTTCCACGTAGAACAAAATCGGCTCATCCTCCCGGAAAACCGGGGTTTGATAGATCAAGCTTTTCCGAAAGAAGAAAAGCAGGAAAGGAAATGTAAACCATGGAAAATGCAAAAGAACTGAAAGAAAA
>DVHA01000303.1 GCA_018712425.1 Candidatus Faecivivens stercoravium
GCCCGGAAGGAGTTTTCATCCGGCGTCGGGTGGCCGGCTTCCAGCATCCGAAGATTCCCGATGGGCGGGCCCAGATGGCCGTATTTGGTGATGACCACGCCCTCCGCCAGCCCCGGGACCATCTCAGCGGCGGCCGCGGCCATCCGGTAGGCGGCTTTCCCGGCGGCGACGAGGTAGACTTTCCCGGGAAATACCCGCCCGGACAAGGCCCGGCGGACCGCTTCGTCCGGCAGGACGGCCTGGATGGCCGACCGGAGGATGGTTTCGACGTCTTGCCGCATCGTCTGCATCCTATCTCCCCCTTTCACGCCCGCTGTTCCAGCTTTTTCCGGATTTCCGCCCGCACCTTTTCCAGGTCCGGGTCGCAGAGCAGCGGCAGGAAACCGGCGAGGGCTTCCGGATCCAGGTCCCACCATTTAAACCGGAGGAGCAGCTGGATAAGGTCGTCGTCAAACCGTTTTTTAATGGGCCGGGCGGGGTTGCCGCCGGCGACCGTGTATGGTTCGACGTCCCGGGTGACGACCGAGTAGGCGGCGATCACCGCGCCGTCCCCGATTTTGACCCCGGGCATTATGACGCACTCCCGCCCCAGCCAGACGTCGCTGCCGATTACGGTATCCCCTTTAAACGGCAGCTCGGACAGGTGGTCCGGCGTCCGTTCCTCCCAGAGGCCGCCGAAGACGTGGAAGGGGTAGGTGGTGACGCTGTGCAGCCGGTGGTTGGCCGGGCCCATGATGAATTTTGTGCCGGAAGCGATTGAGCAGAATTTCCCAATGATCAGCCGGTCGCCGAATTCCGGATAGTTAAAGAGGACGTTCCGCTTTTCAAACCCGGCCGGGTCGTTTTCATCGTCGTAGTAGGTGTAGTCGCCGATCTGGATGTTGGGGGCGGTTACGGCGTTTTTGATAAAGCAGCTGGTGCCGTAATCGTTGGGGAAAAGGGTATTGGGGTCAGGGATAAGGGGGTGTTTCATGGCGTTTTTGTCTCCTGTTTGCAGCCTGGGCGGGTGTCCCGGATTAATAGTAATAATAGCTCAGCCAGGTCATCAGCGTCGAATAGATAATCATCCCGATGTAGATCAGGATAAAGGTCACGCTGGGCCAGGCGGTGAAGGCCGCCCCCAGTTTGCCGGACAGCTTCATCGCCGGGTCCCGGTCCCGCATCAGCGGCAGGAACTGCCGCCCCCACAGCATCCAGAAGCAGGCGAAGATGAGGATAAAGACGGCAATCTGGGCGAGGGTGGCCATCCCCGCGGCGAAATCGCTTTCAAAGGGGATATAGCTGAGGACGGTCGAGAGGGTGTTGTTTAAAATGTGGCAGCAGATGGACGGGATCAGCGAACGGGTCTTTACCGCCAGCAGCGCCAGAAACATCCCGGTTAAAAGCGGGGTAAACAGCTGCACCAGGTTCATGTGGAAGAGCATGAACATCACCGAGGTAAAGATTACGGCGAAGGCGCTCCCGTGCCGCTGTAAGGCCCGCAGCATAAACCCACGGAAGATCAGCTCCTCCAGCACCGGCCCCAGGACGCAGATGTAGAGGTTGCAGAGGATGGTGTCCAGAAGGGTATACCCGCCGGTTGAGAAGTCGGGGGAGTAATAGGGGAAGCCGATTTCGTAGAGGAAGTTCAGCTCCACCATCGCGAAGATCTGCCCGATCATCGAGACCCCGATGCCGGCGAGCGACGCAAACGCCACCCAGAGGGCGAGTTTCCCGCCCGAAAGGGGGGCGCGCTCCGGTTCCCGGCAGCCGCCTTCCACCCCGGGTTCACGGGAAAGGACTTCCGGTTTTGCAAAAAAGTCTTTTAGCCGGAGTCCCGTCCGCGCCCGCAGGAAGAGGATGGCCGCCGCCTCCCCGACCACCACCGGCAGGTAGCTGGTCAAAAGGTCGTAAAGGCCGTAGGGGATGCCGAAATAGGTGTCCGGCGGGTAATCGGTAAAGCTCCAGGACGCCTGGGAAATATAGGCGCTGATCCCGAAGGAGACCGCGAAAGCGAAGAGGTATTCGACCAGGAAGAGGATTAACAGGGCCGGCAGCACCAGTTTGACCGTCCGCTTGATGGTCTGCCGGAGCTGTTTTTCGGGAGCGGGCGGCTGCATCCCCGGCGGCGGGTAGCCCGGCCCTCCACCCGGCCCGGCGTTCCAGCCGTATTCCCGGGGGTCGCGGGAAAAGCGGCCGCCGTCCCCGGGAGGGGGCTGCTGCCCCGTGCCATGGTTATAATACCGCCCGTCTTCGGGGTTATACTGGGGTTTCTGCCTGCCTGCCCAGCCGCCGGACCAGCGCCCGGCCTGGCCGGAAGTCTGCCCGTCCCCGGGCGGGGGGTATGGATCTCGGTTCATACGGGTTCCTCCTTTGGATTGGCTTTGCTGCCGGGAAGCCGGCCGCGTATACTTTTATTATACGGGAAAAGGGGCAGTTTTTCAATCCTGCGGCAGGTAAATTCTGCCGGACAGAGTGGATAAACGGCTTGCAATCCCCTTTTTTTTCGCGTATAATAATCTTACTGAAAACTGCGCTGTATCCGGGAGAGCGCCGCCCTGCGGCGGCGGGCCCTCCGCAGAGCGGAACGGCAGCAGGCCCTTCGGCGCCGGAGGCCGGCGGGCTCAGGAAAGAAAGGAAAACTGCATATGAACACAAAAGGGCACGGAAAGGTACTCTCCCTCGTCCAGCTGGCGCTCTTCACCGCCATCATCCTCGCTCTGGCATTTACCCCGGGACTCGGCTACATCCCGCTGGGCGTGACCCGGGCGACGACGATCCACCTGCCGGTCATCATCGGGTCGATCCTGCTGGGGCCGAAGAAAGGCGCGTTCTTAGGAGGGGTGTTCGGGCTGACGAGCCTCATCAACAACACCATTTCCCCCACTGTCACCTCCTTCACCTTCTCGCCGTTTTATTCCGGCGGGAACCTGTGGAGCCTGGTGATCTGCTTTGTCCCCCGGATCCTCATCGGGATCCTCCCCTGGCTGATTTATGAAGGGCTGAAACGGCTGGCCGGCCGGAAGGGGAAGGTCTCCATCCATCTGGACACCCTCTTTCTCGGGGCCGCCGGGCTTGTCACCTCAATCCTCCACACCGCGATGGTCATGGGGCTGACCTGGGCCTGCTTCGGGCGGGCTTACGCCGGGGCGAAAGAGGTGGCGTACGATGCCCTTTACCGGCTGATCCTGGGGGTTGTCGCGGTGAACGGGCTGCCGGAGGCGGCGGTCGCGGCGGTGGTGACGGCGCTGGTCTGCCGGGTGCTGCTGAAGGTGCTGAAACGGTAAAGCCTTCCGTGGCCCGGAAAGCGGATTGTTCAGGGAAGCGTATGCGGGAAAGGCCCCCTTAAAGAATCCTTCGCTTTCCCTTATGCTGTACCGCCCCGGATTGAGAAGCCAAAACAGCAGAGACGGAAAAATGGCAAATGATCCGGATTCACCGCAAAAAAATCCTATCCGTTTGCTGAACCACATGGTATAATTCCGGTAAATTAAAATCTGCAACGGCAGATATGACAAGGAGGATAAAACCTTATGACGGACAAAGAATTACGGGCCCTGCTTGCCGACATGACCCTTGAAGAGAAGCTGGGGGAGATGACCCAGCTTTCCCCCAATTTCTTCGGTGCGGAGGAGTCGGTTGACCTGACCGGCCCGATGCAGCAGATGAACTTAAAATCCGAAGACGTGCCGCTCCTTGGCAGCACCTTAAACGCCTTCGGCGCCGAAAACATCATCGAGATGCAGAAGCGCCACATGGAGCGCCAGCCCCACCATATCCCGATGCTCTTTATGGCCGACGTCATCCACGGCCTCAAGACCGTCTACCCGATCCCGCTGGCGATGGGCGGCAGCTTCGATACCGGCCTGATGGAGGAATCCGCCGCGATGGCCGCCAGGGAAGCCGCCGCGACCGGCGTCCAGCTGACCTTCTCGCCGATGTGCGACCTGGTGCGCGACCCCCGCTGGGGCCGTGTGATGGAGTCCCCCGGCGAGGACCCGCTGCTGATCGCCCGGATGACCGAAGCGACCGTCAGGGGCTACCAGGGCGATGACCTGACCGCCCCCGACAAAATCGCCGCCTGCTTTAAGCATTTCGGCGGCTACGGCGGCTCGGAGGGCGGCCGGGACTACAACACCGTCGACATCTCCGACGGGATGCTCCGGGAGTTCTACCTGGACGGCTACAAAGCGGCGGTCGACGCCGGGGCCGCGATGGGCATGACCTCTTTCAACACCATCGACCGGATCCCCGCGACCGGCTCCAAAAAGCTTTACCGCAAGATCCTCCGGGACGAGTGGGGCTTTGAAGGGGTCGCGATCACCGACTTCGACGCGGTCAACGAGATGATCCCCCACGGCCTCGCCGCCGACGGCAAGGAAGCCGCAAAGTACGCGCTCGAAGCGGGCGTCGACATCGAGATGATGTCCACCCACATCTTAAACTACGGCAAAGAGCTGGTCCGTTCGGGCGAAGTCGACGAAAAGCTGGTCGACGAGGCGGCCTGGCGGATCCTGAAGCTGAAAAACAAGCTCGGGCTCTTTGAGAACCCCTTTAAAGGCGCCGACCCCGAAAAGGAAAAGGAACTTTTCCAGTGCGACGTCCATATGGCCCTTGCCCGCAAGGCGGCGGCCCGCTGTGTCGTCCTCCTGAAGAACGAAGGGAACCTCCTCCCGCTGAAAAAGGGCGCGAAACTGGGCCTTGCAGGCCCCTTCGCCGATTCGCTGAGCGTCCTCGGCGGCTGGTCGATCACCGCTTCCGCCGGCAACTCGACCCTGCTCCGGGGCCTCCAGCTCCACGGGGCCGAAGTCAAGACCGCGATGACCGAAGAGCTCAAGCCGATGCAGATGGGCTTCTTCGACGTCTCCGACCAGACGGCCGAGCTGGACAGCCTCTCGGACTGCGACATCGTCGTCGCCGCCGTCGGCGAACACCCGGATGACACCGGCGAATCCGCCAGCCGGACGGTCCTCCGCCTCTCCCACAACCAGGAGAAGATGCTCGAAAAGCTCCATGACATGGGCAAAAAGGTCGTCGCCGTTCTCTTCAGCGGCCGCCCGCTGGAGATTAAGCCGGTGCTGCCCTTCTGCGACGCGGTGGTCCAGGCTTGGTTTTTGGGCAGCGAAGCCGGCGCCGCCATCGGCGACGTCCTCTTCGGCGACGTCAACCCCTCGGCCCGCCTGCCGATGAGCTTCCCCCAGACGGTCGGCCAGGTCCCGGTCTACTACAACCACATGAACACCGGCCGCCCGGTCGTCGGCAAGCCCCACCGGTTTGTCTCCTGCTACCTCGACTGCCCGAACGAGCCGCTCTACCCCTTCGGCTACGGCCTCTCCTATTCGGAATACGCCTACTCGAACCTGAAGGTCGAGAAAACCGAAGGCGGCCTGCCGCTGAAAGTCTCGGTTGACGTCGAGAACACCTCGAAAGTCGCCGGCCGGGAGACCGTCCAGCTCTATATTCACGACGTCGCGGCCTCGGCCGTTCGTCCGGTCAAGGAGCTTAAGGACTTTGTCCAGATCGACCTTGCCCCCGGCGAGAAGCAGACGGTTTCCTTTACCGTCACCACCGGGATGCTCTCCTTCTGGAACAACGAAGCCTTCGTCTTTGAACACGGCGACTTTGAGATCATGGCCGGCCACAGCTCGGACGAGGTCCTGACCGCAAAGGTCACGCTGTAACGAAGAAACCGCCATGAAACGGGAAGGCCCATGGCCCGCTTTTGACCTGGTGATGGGCGTTCTGTGGACGGTTGTGGTTATCGTGCGCGTTTGGGAACGGGCCGGCCTGGCCGTCATCCTGCTCAACGGAATACTGGCCCTGTTTTTCTATATCAGGGCCGCCGTGCAGGCTTTTAAAAACCGCTGGACCCGCAAATAACTGAAAACCGTCGCCGGGACACCTTACATGATGTCCCGGCGGCGGTCTTAGTTTTGTCAGCTTTTTCCCGGATCCGGCCGTGTGTTTTTCTTCCAGATCAGCCACAGCCCATGCAGCGTCAGCTGCCGGTCAAAAATCACCGGATGATGGCAGAGGGCGGTAATCGCCTCCTCGGCGGCCCCGCCGGTGGCAATCACCGTCAGTTCCTCTTCCGGTTCCCCCATCTCCCCGGCGATCCGGCTGACCATTCCGTCCAGCATCCCGGCGGTGCCGTAAACCGCCCCCGATTGGAGGGCAGAGACGGTGCTGCGGCCGATGACCGTCTCGGGGCGCTCGAGGGCGACCCGGGGGAGCTGGGCGGTGCCGGAGGCCCCGGCGTCGAGGGCGATGCGGACGCCGGGGCTGATAAACCCACCGGTGTACTGGCCCTTCCGGTTGATGACCGAGGCGGTGGTGGCGGCACCCATGTCGAAGATGACCATCGGCGGGGTATACCGGTCAAGGGCGGCGACCGCTCCCGCCACCAGGTTGGCCCCCAGCTGGGCCGGGTCGTCAATCCGGATGTTGAGCCCCGTCTTCACCCCGGGGCCGACCACCAGCGGCCTATGGCCGGTGACCTTTTCCAGCGCCCGGGTGACGGCGAAATCGGCCGGCGGGACAACCGAGGAGATAACCGCCCCTTCGATGCCGGCGGCAGAAACACCGTTTAACTCCAGCACCCGGTAGAAATCGACCGCGTACTCGTCTTCGGTCTTCTGGACAAGGGTGGCGAAGCGGGAGGTGAAGTAGACCCCCCGGCTGCCGATGCAGCCGAGGGTGATATGGGCGTTTGAAATATCCGCGGCCAGGATCATCTCCCCGCCTCCTTCCGTCTGACATTCTTTTGATAGAGCAGCCAAAGGCCTTTCAGCAGCAGGTCGGGGTCGACCGTCACCGTCTCCCGGCAGTAGGGGGCGATAAAGCGGGAGATGCCGCCGGTCATCACCACCCGCGGGGCCGGTTCCCCCTTCTCCGCCAGCTCCCGGCGGATGCCGGCGATCAGCCCGTCCACCATCGCGGCGGTGCCGAAAATTGCCCCGCTCTTCATGCACTCGACGGTGTTCCGGCCGATGGCCCGTTCCGGCGGGTCAAGGCCGATGGCGGGCAGCTGGGAGGTACCCGCCGCCAGCGCCTGCTGGGAGAGGCGGATGCCGGGGCAGATGGCGCCGCCGAGGAATTCCTTCTTCCCGTTGACCACCGACAGGGTGGTCATCGTCCCCATGTCGACGACAATCACCGTCCCGCCGTAGAGGGCGGAGGCGGCGACGGCGTCGGCAATCCGGTCGCTGCCGAGCCCTTCGGGGTTGTCCACCCGCAGGGCCAGCCCGGTTTTGAGGCCGGGTTTGACAAAGAGCGGCGTCCGCCCGGTGATCATTTCCACCGCCAGCGATAGGCAGCGGTTGACCGGCGGGACGACCGAGCAGATGATCGAGCCGTCGAGGGAATCGGGGCCGACCCCGTTCATCCGCAGGACCGCTTCCAGCACGCCGGCGTATTCGTCCTCCGTCTTGCGGCGGTCGGTGGCGATGCGGGCGGTCAGCCGCACTTCGCCGCCTTCGATGCAGCCGGCACAGATATTGGTGTTGCCGGCATCCAGCGCGAGAATCATGCTGCGCACCTCTTTTCCGTTTTTACATCGTAACGATGCGGTTATTTCAGCTTTTCATTATAATGCGCCCGTTCGCCGCCGATATAAGGGGCGCGGCTGCGGGCAAGGAGCAGGATGGCCTCCCCGACCCGGCTGACGCTGACCCGCACCGGGACGGCTACCGGTTTTAAGTGCATCCCGATGAGCGTCCCGCCGATGTCAATCCCGGCAATCGCCTGGATTTCCGGCACGAGGACCGGTTCCTCCATCTTCTGGTAGGCGGCGGTGGCGAAAGAGCCGCCGGCGTGCATCTGGGGGACGGCGTTGACCTCGTCCAGGCGGTGCCATTCGGCGGCCCCCTGTTCGACGACCAGCGCCCGGTTCAGATGCTCGCAGCACTGGGCCGCGAGGAAGAGGCCGCGGGCGGAGACCACTTCGTTTGCGGCGTCGTAAATTGCCTCCGCCGCCTCCATGCTCCCGACAGTGCCGATTTTTTCACCGATCACCTCGCTTGTGCTGCACCCGACGACGACAAAGTCCCCCGGGCGGTAACGGGTTTCATCCAGCAGTTCGGTCAGGGCGGTTTTCACTTCCGACCGGACGGTATCTAAAAATGCGGCGTCCATCCCGTATCCTTCCTTTCGTTTACTTTTGCAGGTTCCGTTCAAACCGCTCAAAATATCCCACCATCTCGCCGTTTTCGTCCCGGACAGGGTTGATGTACTTCCGCTCGTTGTAGACGCTGACGCCGAGGTAGATCTCGTTGCCGTGGTTTTTAAGCTTTTCGACTGCCTCAATGAGGTAGGCTTTCGACTTTTCCGAGTGGCACTCGAAGATAGATTTGCCGATTAAGTCCCGGTAGCCCCGGACGTCGTAATAGTGGTGGCGGGCTTCCTTGTTCATATAGCGGATGATGTGGTCCATGTCGACAAAGACAATCCGGTAAGGGATGCTGTCGAGGATGTTTTTCATCATTTCCAGTTCGGTCATGTTGATTCCTCCCTGCCAAAAGGGTTAAACGCGGACGGAGAGCCGGGAAGACGGCATCAGTACTGTCGGCCCCAGTAGACGAGCTTTTTCGCCGGCCTGCCGCAGCAGACGCAGGTCTCACCCACCGGCTCTTCGCCGAAGGGGATGCAGCGGGACTTGAGGCCGGTCTCGTCCTTGATCTTGTCCTCGCAGGCCTCGTCGCCGCACCACATCGCTCGGATAAAGCCGGACTTCTCGGCGGCGATCGACTGGAACTCTTCCCAGTTATGGGCGTCCCAGGTGCGGTTCTTACGGTTTTCCAGCGCCTTTTCGTAGAGGCCGTCGTGGACGGCCTGGAGCGCCTGCGGGATAGCGGTTTCCAGTTCGTCCAGCGAGACGACAATCTTCTCGCGGGTGTCGCGGCGGACGAGGACGCACTGGTTCTTCTCGATGTCTTTGGGGCCCAGTTCCAGCCGGAGCGGGACGCCCTTCATCTCGTACTCGCTGAACTTCCAGCCGGGGGAGTTGTCGGAATCGTCCAGTTTGACCCGGGCGATCGGTTTGACCTTTTCAAAGACCTCTTTTGCCTTTTCGAGGACCCCTTCCTTATGCTGGGCGATCGGGATGATGACCAGCTGGATCGGGGCGATGGCGGGGGGCAGCACCAGGCCGTTGTCGTCGCCGTGGGTCATGATGATGCCGCCAATCAGGCGGGTCGAGACGCCCCAGGAGGTCTGGAAGGGGTAGGCAAGCTTATTGTCCCGGCCGGTGAACTGGATGTTGAAGGCCCGGGCAAAGCCGTCGCCGAAGAAGTGGGAGGTGCCCGACTGGAGGGCGACGCCGTTATGCATCATCGCTTCGATGGTGTAGGTTGCTTCCGCGCCGGCGAACTTCTCCTTCGGGGTCTTTTCGCCCTTGAGGACCGGGATTGCGAGGGAATCTTCGCAGAAGTCGGCGTAGATGTTCAGCATCTGGAGGGTTTCGTTTACGGCCTCCTCGGCGGTTTCGTGCATCGTGTGGCCCTCCTGCCAGAGGAACTCGGAGGTCCGCAGGAAGGGGCGGGTGGTCTTCTCCCAGCGCATGACCGAGCACCACTGGTTATAGAGCATCGGCAGGTCGCGGTAGGAGTGGATGACATGGGCAAAGTGTTCGCAGAACAATGTCTCGGAGGTCGGGCGGACACAAAGGCGTTCGGTGAGGGTGTCTTCCCCGCCCATCGTCACCCAGGCGCACTCGGGCGCGAAGCCGACGACGTGGTCCTTTTCCTTCTGGAGGAGGCTCTCGGGGATCAGCATCGGCATATAGACGTTCTGGTGGCCGGTCGCTTTAAACCGCTCGTCCAGGATCTTCTGGATGTTCTCCCAGATGGCGTAGCCGTAGGGGCGGAACACGATGCAGCCGCGGACGCTGGAATATTCGCAGAGCTCGGCCTTGACGACGACGTCGGTATACCATTTGGCAAAGTCGGTTTCCATCGAGGTGATGGCTTCGACCATTTTTTTCTGTTGTGCCATGATTTAACGCTTCCTTTCATCTCTTTGCGGGGATTTTCCGGGCGGGGGTCCCCGCATCGGATAGTCAATTCGATTATAACAGTTTTCCTCCCCGTTTGCAAGAAAAAAAGAGGTTCCCTACCCAGAACCTCTTTTCAGCTTGTCGAAAAAGTCTTTTTTGAGTATTTTTTGGGTGCTGCGCACGCTTTGTTATCAGTGGCAAAGCTGTGGACAGCTTCGGAAGTACGGAAGGTGGGCGCCTGGGAAAGGGCTCTGCCCTCTCCACTCCCGCGATTTTTTGAAAAAAATCGAGTAAAACTTTTGATTCTTCGCCCGTTCCTCCGTAACTTTAACGCCAGCGCCGATCGTTACGCTTTTTGGTAAGGCCTTTGTCTCAGCAGACCGGGACAATCCAGCCGAACGGGTCGGGGCGCTTGCCCCACTGGATGCCGGTCAGCTCGTCGTACAGCTTCTGGGACAGTTCGCCGATCTTGCCGTCGGAGAGCTTCATGTCGTAATCCTTATAGCGGAGCAGGCCGACGGGAGAGATGACGGCGGCGGTGCCGGTGCCGAACATCTCGGTGAATTTGCCTTCCTTATAGGCTTCCATCAGGTCGTCGACGGTAATCCGGGTTTCCTCAACCTCATAGCCCCAGTGGCGGAGCAGCTCGATGACCGATTTGCGGGTGATGCCGGGGAGGATCGAGCCGTGGGTGATGCTGGGGGTCATGATCTTGCCGCCGATGACAAAGAAGACGTTCATTGCGCCGACTTCCTCGATATACTTCTGTTCGACGCCGTCCAGCCAGAGGACCTGGGAGAAGCCCTGGGCGTCCGCCTCTTCCTGGGCAAGCATCGAAGCGGCGTAGTTGCCGCCGGTCTTGGCAAACCCGGTGCCGCCGCGGACCGCGCGGACATAACGGGGTTCGACGTAGATGCTGACGGGATTTAAGCCGGAAGCGTAGTAAGCGCCGACCGGCGAGAGGATAATCAGGAACTTGACCGTCGTCGTATTGTGGGCGCCGAGGTTGGGCTCGGTCCCGATGCAGAAGGGGCGGATATAGAGGGAATGGCCTTCCGAATAGGGGACCCACGCCTGGTCGATCTCAATCAGCTTTTTCAGCGCCTCGACGCAGAAGCCGACATCCAGCGTCGGCATTGCAAGACGGGCGTTGGAATTATTCAAACGCTTGAAGTTTTCCTCCGGCCGGAACAGCTGGATATGGCCGTCGGCGGTGCGGTAGGCCTTAAGCCCTTCAAAAGTCTCCTGGCTGTAATGGAAGACGTTGCAGGCCGGGGAGAGGGAGATGTTGCCGAAGGGGACGATCTGGGCGTTGTGCCAACCGTTCTCCTTGTCCCAGTCCATTGTAAACATGTGGTCGGTGAAGACCCTGCCGAAGCCGAGCTCCGAATCGGGGGTTTTTGCTTTCGGGTGGTCGGTGAGCTGCACTTTGATTTCCATAATGCGACATTCCCCTAAAGGCCAGCGGCGGAAGGGGAAATACCTTCCTTTCGTATCAAACTTTTCGGGCCCCGGTCCGGGAACTGCCGGACGGCCTTTTATACAAAATTAGTATATCACACCGAAAAAATGCTGTCAACGGGGACGGAACTTGCAAATTGTACGAAGATTCGCGGGAATCGGGCCGCCGGTTTTGACAACTTGTAGGATGAAATAAAAACTTGTCATACAAGGATAAAACGGTTGCATCCAATCCCCGGATGCGGTATACTTAAACAGGTGAAAAAAGGACGATTGCGACTGTCGAAAAACGAATTTTTCGACAAGCCGGATTCTTCCGGTTTATCCTTCGATGACAACCGGCTGGAACCGCTCCGGGTCAAAGGGCCGGACCGGCTCTGCCGGGACCGGGTGACCGCCCAGCATCTTCTCCATCCAGACCATGTCGTACCAGTGCTCGAACTTGTACCCGCACTGGGTAAACCGCCCCACCATCCGGTAGCCCATCTTTTCGTGGAAATAGACGCTGGCGTTGTTTAAATGGGGGTCGGGGGTCTCGGTGTAGGCGATGCAGGCGTTTAAGTTGGTGATTCCCATCGGTTTGAGTGCGCCTTCCAGCGCCTCGTAAAGCCGCCGGCCAATCCCCTCCCCATGGGCGTCCGCCGCCACATAAATGGAGGTTTCGACCGCCCAGTCGTAAGCCGCCCGGTTTTTAAACGGAGAGGCATAAACAAACCCCACCGGCTTCCCCTCCCTTTCCGCCACCAGGAACGGATAGCGGGCGAGGGTGCGGCGGATGCGGGCGGTAAACTCTTCGGCATCCGGTACTTCGTATTCAAAGGTAATCGCCGTATCCCGGGCATAGGGGGCGTAAAGGGCGGCGAGGGCTTCCCCGTCTTCGGGGCGGGCAACGCGGATCAGTAAACTGGACATCGGAAACATTCCCCTTCCTGTTTTTCCCCATTGTAGCACCTTTGCCGCTGAAATACAACCGGTTTGATTCAAAAGAAATGGGTTTCTGCCGCTTAGCATGTTCTGAGCGGCCAGCCACTTTCCGAAGACCGGCCTTCCACGGCCGGTCTCACGCGTGTGGGACGGGCAGTTCACGCCGCGTCGAACAGCGGGTCCAGGGCCCGCGAGGGTCCTGGTCCATCCAAGTGAAACTTGGTCCCATCCAAGGGGAACCCTTGGTCGCTGCCTTAAGGGCAGCGAAAT
>DVHA01000304.1 GCA_018712425.1 Candidatus Faecivivens stercoravium
CCTTCCTGGGCGGCAAACCATTCGTCCAGCTGGCGCTGTTTCTCGTCCATGATGGTCTGGAGTCCAGCGTTATAAAGGGCTTCGTTCATCGCAGCGAGGCCTTCGTCGATATCGATCGAACCGGTAAAGAGATCGTTGTCGTACTGGTCAAAGGCAGAGTTGCAGGCTGCAATCTCATTGGTAACCGGCGTCGGGTCAAAAGTAAAACCAAAGGCTTTCGATTCCAGCAGGGAAGCGTTATAGTCCTCATACTGCTCCCAGATATCCGGGTCATTGCCTTCCCAGGCGTGGCCGACAAACTGGTTGGGATAGGCAAAGCCAAAGTCGTTGTGATACGATACGTTGGAGACGTCCACCCCATCCGGGTACGCCGCCAGCCCCTCCTCGTTTTCGACCCAGTCGACGCCTTCAACGCCCCAGTTGATCAGGTCTTCAAACTCACGGCTGGTAAACGCCCAGTTGTAGAACGCCGCGGCCTTGACCGGATCTTCGGATGCATTGGCCAGCATGTAAACCGCCGCATTAACCGCAAAAGAGGATTTTACGACTGTATCCGAAACGGGAATGGCATAAACTTCATAACCGGTCTGAGACTCCGCTTCGATGTTGGCGTTAGGCTTAATCCGGGTGAAATAGCCAAAGCAGTTGCCCGCTTTAACGAGGACAGTGCCAAAGTCTGTCGTCGTCGCGGCGTCAGCAGACATGTAGCCCGACAGGAACCAGTCGCGGGAAAGTTCACAGAGGAAACGGAAGTTGTCTGTTTCAAAATAGTTGATAATCTCCGTGCTCTGGCCAAAGTCATCCAGCATCCCGAAATTGTTGCCAAGGCAGTCGGCAAGGTCGACACCGTAGGTGGCAGGCGTCGTGGAACCGCCGATTACCGTCATTTCCGGATAGGCTTCCTTGACAGCGGCAAAAAGTTCAGTCAGCTTATCATAGCTGGAACGATCTGTAATACTGACATTAAAATCATCCGGACTGAAACCCAGCTCATCTACAATATCCTTCCGGCAGATCAAGCCGGGCTGGTAGCCCCGTTCCTTCATCTGGGTAAATCCAACAAGGAAATCGCCGACATAGCCCGCTTTAATATCGTCGCCCAGCGTCTCGACAACATCCGGAACGTACTGGAGGTAAGGCGTCCAGTCGCGGATGTAGCCCGATTCAATAAATGTGCCGAAGCTGTCCGAACCACCGTAAAACAGGTCCATCGGCTCATTCGAAGCCAAAGACATCGAAAGGGTCTGGGTCCAGGTACCGCCGGTCTGAGCAATCAGATCAACATTCATGTTCAATTCTTTCAGCGCCAGCTCATTGACCGCCGCGTCAACTGCATCCTGGCCGGGCTGTTCGGCTCCGACAAGATACTGGAAATGGACGGTGTAGGGCTCCTCCTCAAAGTTCGGGGTGTAGCCGGAAGTTTCAGAACTTCCTTCGCTTTCCGCGGTGGAAACGGACGCCTCCGCAGACTCGGAAGAAGTGGACGCGGACGAACCGCTTTCCCCGGAATTTGAGCAGGACGCCAATGCAGAAGCCATCATCAAAGAAGCCAAAATGCTGCAAATTACCCTCTTTTTCATTTTAAAACCTCCTAATAGCCCGGATATGTACACAACTTATTTGCGCACTCCTGTTTGACTGATACCAGTATACCACACCTTGCCGCGGCTAGCTATCCAAATTCCGGAGGTGTTATTGTTGATTTTCAGACATTCTATAATGTAAATAAAGAATAAAGCTCTTAAACTAAAACTTTACCTTTCCCTTCCCCGCCATTTATGCTATAATAGAAACTGGAAAATTATCAAAACTCACCCTTTGGAGGCGCTTATGGACAAAAACACTCCCCGCATCCCGCTCACCCCGTTTACCGAACTGACCTTCCCGTCCCGGGTCCGGGCGGTCTTCCTCGACCTCGACGGGACCCTTCTCGACTCGATGGGGGTCTGGAGCGACATCGACCGGCGGTTCCTCGCCAAACGGGGGCTGGATATCCCCCCGGACTACCTCGAAGCGATCGTCCCCCTCTCCTACCGGGACACCGCCCTCTACACCATCCGCCGGTTCGGTTTAAACGAAACCCCCGAGGCGCTGATGAAAGAGTGGCACGAGATGTCGATCGAGGCCTACCGCGACTGGGTGCCGCTCAAGGAAAAATCCCGGGCGCTTCTTAACTGGCTGAAGGAAAAGGGGTTCCGGCTGGCCGCCGGGACCGCGTCGACGCCGGAGCTGGCCGTCCCCTGCCTGACCCGGCTGGGGGTCATCGGGGAGCTGGAACAGATCATCTCGACCGAAGTCGTCTTCATCGGCAAAAACGACCCCGGCTTCTGGGAGGTGGCGGCGGAAAAGATGGGGCTGGCGCCGGCGGAATGCGCCCTCTTTGACGACGCGGCCGCTTCCCTCCAGGCGGCAAAAGCGGCCGGCATCTACACCGTCGGCGTCCTCGACCGGTTCGGCAGCGGCTTCCCCGGCTGCGCCGACGCGGCCACCTGGCTGGACGACCGGGATTTAGAGGTGGTTCAATGAAAAAACAGGTTTCGCCGGGGGCGCTCCTCTCCCCGGTGCCGGCGGTGCTCGTCAGCTGCGGGACAATGGAAAAGCCCAACCTCCTGACCGTCGCCTGGGCCGGGACGGTCTGCACCCGCCCGCCGATGGTTTCCATCTCCATCCGGCCGGAGCGGTTCTCCTACCCGCTCATCAAGGAGTCGGGGGAGTTTGTCCTAAACCTCCCGCCCGCCAAGATCGTCCGGGCGGTCGACCTCTGCGGGGTCAAGTCGGGGAAAGACGGGGACAAGTTCGCCCTTTCCGGCCTCCACCCGGTACCGGCGGCCGGGGTTTCCGCCCCGGCGGTGGCCGAGTGCCCGGTCAGCTTCAGCTGTAAAGTGAAACAGGTCATCCCCCTCGGCAGCCACGACCTCTTCATCGCCGAAATCGCGGCGGTGGAAGCGGAGGAAGGGCTCTTTGATGAAAAGGGGAAGCTCTGCCTCGAAAAGATGGGGCTTTTAGGCTACGCCCACGGGGAATACCATGCCCTGGGGGAGAAGATCGGCTCTTTCGGCTTCTCGGTGCGGAAAAAGCCGCTCCCGAAAGCCGGGAAACCCGCCCATCCGAAGCGCCCCGCCCCCAAACCGGCCGCCAGAACCGGCCCCAGACGCCCCCATAAAAAGAAAGGAAGCCGCAAGCCATGAACATCCCCACCTATCTCACCTTCCCGGAAGGTTCCCCCGCCCGCACCCCCGCCCTCATCGACGTCCGGTACGCCGAGACCGACCAGATGGGCATCGCCCACCACTCGGTCTACGCCGTCTGGTTTGAGCAGGCCCGCACCGAGCTGATCGCCCGGCTCGGCTGGCACTACCGTGACCTCGAACAGGCCGGGCTGCTGCTGCCGCTGGCGGAGCTTTCCACCCGCTACTATAAGCCGGCGTTTTACGAGGACCGGCTCCTAATCTACACCCACGTCTCCAAACTGACCGCCGCCCAGCTGGAATTCTCCTATGAAGTTGTCCGGGACGGGGAGCTGATCGCCGCCGGCACCACCCGCCACGGCTGCACCGGCAAGGACCTGCGGCCGATCAATATCAAGAAGAAGTTCCCGGATGTGTACGCGGCGATGCAGGCACTGGTCGCCGTTCATTAAAATGATGGATGGCTTCGCCATATGATATCCGTCCGGGACGGATGATATACGCCCTTCGGGCGTATGATATATGTCCCGCCGGGCCATATGAAGGTGTCCCTTCGGGACGATTAAAAAGGTTTCCGGAAACGCTCCTTCTTTGCTTTCACCGGCAGCCTTTCCGGAAGGATAAAATTGAATCAGCGAAGCGTACCTTCATATTTCCCGCAGGGAAATCTATCATAGCGCGCAGCGCTATATCATGCTGCGAAGCAGTATATCATATGCCGGTTAGGCATATATCATAAATATGATAAAGGATGATACCCTATGAACATTCTCCACTCCCTCCCCCGCGAAGACGGGTTTTATATGCCCGCCGAGTTCGAGCCCCACGAGGGCTGTTTCCTGATCTGGCCGGAGCGGCCGGACAGCTGGGCCGGCGGGGCCTACGCCGCCCGGAAGGCGTTTGTCAAGGTCATCTCCGCCATCGCGCGGTGGGAGAAGGTGACCGTTTTCGCCTCCTATAACCAGTACGAAAACGCGAGGGCTTCGCTGCCGCCCCAGGTGCGGGTGGCGGAACTCTCCACCGACGACGCCTGGGCGAGGGACGTCTCGCCGGTCATCGTCAAAAACGCCGCGGGCGAGATCCGCGGGATCGACTGGGGGTTCAACGCCTGGGGCGGGCTGTACGACGGGCTCTATTTCCCCTGGGACAGGGACAACCACGTCGCCCGGAAGGCCTGCGACCTCTTAGACATCGACTGCTACGACCGCCGGGATTTCATCCTCGAGGGCGGGTCGATCCACGCGGACGGCGAAGGGACGGTCATGGTCACCGAAGAGTGCCTCCTCTCCCCCGGCCGCAACCCCGACCTCTCCCGGGAAGAGATCGAGCAGGTGCTGCGGGACAACCTCGGGGCGGAAAAAGTCCTCTGGCTCCCCTACGGCATCTGGGGGGACGAGACAAACGGCCATGTGGACAACATCTGCGCCTTCACCGCACCCGGCGAGGTGGTGCTGGCCTGGACCGACGACGAGCGGGACCCGCAGTATGAGCGGAGCATGGCAGACCTTAACTACCTCCAGTCCCAGCGGGACGCGAAAGGCCGCCCGATCACCGTCCACAAGCTCCCCCTCCCCCGGCCGGTTTATGTGACCGAGGCCGAATGCGCGGCGCTGGAGCCGATGGACGGCGAACCGACCCGCAGCCCCGGCGAACGGCTGGCGGCCAGCTATGTCAACTTCTACATCGCAAACGGCGGCATCATCCTGCCCGCCTTCGGCGACCCGGCGGACGAGCAGGCGGCGGCGGTTTTGCAGCGCTGCTTCCCCGGGCGGGAGATCGTCCCCATCCCCGCGCGGGATATCCTGACCGGCGGGGGGAATATCCATTGTATCACCAGCCAGGTTCCCAAAGGGAACCGGTGAAATTCGTCCCTTCGGGACGAGTGAAGGGTGAAGTCGCGCTTCGCGCTGGTGAAATCCGGCTCTGCGAGTCGGGTGATGGTGTCCCTGCGGGACGATTTAAAAATTATTTTCTTTAGGATACAGATAATTTAACACTATTCTAGTTTCCGGAAACTGAATTCTTGATTTTTTCTCATACCCGCCGGAATCCGGCATTTTAATCAGCGAAGCGTACCTTAACTCGGCCCGCAGGGCCGAATTTCACCTGCCCGAAGGGCAGATTTCACCTTTCACTCGCCGCAGGCGAATTTCACTCATAATGCTGTTCCTGCGGGACGATTTAAAAAGTATCCTTTAAGATACAGATAAATTGACTCCAATCTATTTTCCGGAAACTGGATATCTGATTTTTTTCTCATACCCGTCGGAATCCGATATTTAATCAGCGAAGCGTACCTTAACTCGGCCCGCAGGGCCGAATTTCACCTGCCCGAAGGGCAGATTTCACCTTTCACTCGCCGCAGGCGAATTTCACTCATAAAGGAGG
>DVHA01000305.1 GCA_018712425.1 Candidatus Faecivivens stercoravium
ATCCACCCGGCCGGCTTTGACCGCTGCGACCGGCACAGCCATTTAAACGCCGGCGACGAGGATATCCCCCTCTCCCGGGCCTACACCCGCACCGTCCTCCGGCCGCTGACCCGCTACTCCCGCCGGAAAAAGCGGGAATAAGATGCCGGGAACCGGTTCACGCAAAACAAAAAGGCAGATGGCATATGCTTCGCCGTCTGCCTTTTCCATACACGCTTTTGGAAAGGAAATCCTATGAAAACGCTGATTTTAAACGGGTCCCCCCGTCCGGCGGGCGACACCGCCGCCCTGCTGGCCGCCTTGAAAGAAGCCCTCACGGGGCCTTTTGTCCAGATTGACGCCTACCGGGAGAAGATCACCCCCTGCCTTGACTGCCGGGCCTGCCGGACGGGGGACTGCCCGATACCCGACCGGATGCGGGAGATCGGCCGGCTGGCGGAAGAGAGCGGCGCTATCCTCATCGCCTCGCCGGTCTACTTTTCCAGCCTGACCCCGCCCCTTGCCGCCATCGGCAGCCGGCTGCAAAGCCGCTATTACGCCTCCCTCCGGGGAGAGGATGCCGGGGCGGAAAAGCGAGGGGCGGTGCTGCTGGCGGCCGGCGGGAACGGCGCGCCGGAAGGGGCTTACCGGATGGCCCGGCAGTTTCTGCGGCTCTGGGGCGTCAAGGGGGAAATCCCCCTCGCCGGGGCCTGGGAAACCGACCGCACTCCGGCGGCCCTCGACCGGGAAGCCCTCCGGCAGGCGGGAAGGCTCGCCGCTTTTCTGGAGGGGCGTTAACCTGTGGGGATCCAGTCACTCGTTAGAGAGTGTTTGAAATCCCTCTGCTGCCGTCTCGTTTTATTCAAAAGCGGTTGTCTGCTGCGCCCGAAAGGCATGGAATTCGCCCGTATTCCATGCCTTTTGTCCTGGTATCCGCCCCTTTTTAGCGAATGATCCGGCAATATGGAAAGGGATTTCCGGTTTTCCATTGATTCTTCCCCGGCGGTGTGCTACAATGAAGCATACAGGAATTTATGATGGAAGGAGATTTTCCAGGGGAGGGCTTCCCCTGGGAAAAACACTTGCTATGTCTATTTTTGACGCTTTTGCCAAGCTGGAGGCGGAGCGGAAGACGGTTTCTCCCCCCGGCTGGCTGCTGGTCGGGCTGGGGAACCCCGACCGCAAATACGAAAACACCCGCCACAACACCGGCTTTATCTGTCTCGACCGGGCCGCAAAAGACCTCGGCACCGAGATCCTCCGCAAAAAGTTCGACGCCCTGACCGCCGAAGGGGTCATCGCCGGGCAGCGGGTACTTCTGATGAAACCGATGACCTATATGAACCTGTCGGGGACCGCGGTCGAAAAGGCCGCATCCTTTTACAAGATCCCGCCCGAACGGGTATTGGTAATCTTCGACGACATCTCGCTGCCGGTCGGGAAGATGCGGCTGCGGAAAAAAGGAAGCGCCGGCGGGCATAATGGCATCAAAAGCATCATCGATTATCTGGGGACCGACGCCTTCCCCCGGATTAAGGTGGGGATCGGCGGCAAGCCCCGGCCGGAATACGACCTCGCCGACTGGGTGCTCTCCCGGTTTACTGAGGCTGAGCGTCGGGAAATCGACGGGGCGGCGGCAAACTGCCTTCCGGCAGCCGAAATGATCATCAAGGGGGACTTTGAAGGGGCGATGGCGAAGTTTAACGGCTGACCGGGCTCTCCCCTTATATCCAAAAGTTCAGAAACCCATATAAAAAAAGTATAGACAGGGCGCTTGTAAAACATTTTCAGTATGATATACTGGAAATATGCGGGCGCTTGCCGCATTACAGAAGGGAGTCCGATACCGCTTGAAGCTGTTTACCGCGGTGGCCCATAGCCTGGAAAGCTACGGCCGGATGATTGAAAATATAAAAAAAGGGCTGTCCCCGTTCCTCTGCGTCGGCCTGTCGGCCATCCATAAGGCCAACTTTATCTATGCGGCCAGACAGGACTTAAATACCCCGCTCCTCCTCCTGACCCAGGACGACCTGGCGGCGGCCCGGCTGGCGGCCGACATCAATGCGATGGCGGGGACAGAGGATTTCGCCCTCGTCTTCCCCTCCCGGGATTACAGTTACCGCCAGATGGAGAGCGTCTCGGGGGAATATGAGCAGCAGCGGCTGGGCGTCCTCTCCCGGATTTTGCAGGGGGAGGCGCCGGTCGTCATCGCTTCGGCCCAGGCGGCCTCCTCCCGTACGGTCCAGCCGGAGGCGCTGCGGCAGGCCACCTTCAAGGTGAGCACCGACCCCGCCGTCAACGAGGCGGGGGATATGCAGGCGCTGGTCGCGCGGCTCGCGATGGCCGGGTACGCGAGACGCCCCCAGGTGGACGGGGTGAGCCAGTTCGCCGTCCGGGGCGGCATCCTCGACCTCTTCCCGCCGGGGGAACCAAACCCCGTCCGGATCGAGTACTGGGGGGACGAGATCGATACCATCACCTATTTCGAGCTGGATTCCCAGCGCCGGACCGACCCGCTGACCACCCTCTCGATCTCCCCGGCGGGGGAGGTGCTCTTTAAAGAGGGGGAGCTGAAAGAGCGGCTGGAACTTCTGCTGCAATCGATCGGCCGCCGGAAACAGACGGCCGCCGCCCGGGAACACATCCAGAAGGACCTTGACAAGCTGGAGGCGGGGATGGAACTGGACAGCCTCGACAAATACTTCCCGCTGACCGGCAAATTCACCACCCTCCTCGATTACTTTCCGCCGGAGACGCCGGTCTTTTTAAGCGAATACGCCGACCTGAAAGAAACCATCCGCGCCCAGTGGGCCCAGCACCAGGAGGACCTCAAAATCCTCTTTGAGGAAGGGGAGCTCTGCAAAGGGCTGGACAGCTTTTTCCTAAGCCCTGATATGCTGGAGGGGCTTCTCTCGGAGCGGCGGGAAATCTACCTCGAGACTTTCGCCCACGGCGGTTTCGGGGAACTGAAAGACGTCATCAACCTCTCCCCCCTCCAGAATTCCGGCTGGAACGGGGATTTAAAGCTTTTAAAATCCGACCTCGACCCGCTGCTGGAACAGGGCTACTGCTGCTGCGTCCTCGCCGGGACCGACAAGGCCGCCCAAAACCTTGCTTCAGACCTCACCCGTCTGGGCCTTCCCGCCAGCTATGAGAAGGATTTAAAGGCTATCCGCTACCGGAGGGTGGTCGTCCTCGCCGGGACCCTCTCGACCGGGTTTGAATACCCGGAAATCCGGTTCTCGCTGACCACCACCGCCCGCGCCTACTCCCTCCCCACCAAAAAGCCGAAAAAGCGAAAGGGGGAGGAGATCCGGTCGCTTTCCGACCTGTCGCCGGGCGACTACGTCGTCCATGTGACCCACGGCATCGGCGTCTTCGACGGCATCCACAAGCTGGAATTGCAGGGGGTCGTCAAGGACTATATCAAGATCAAATACGCCGGGAGCGACATCCTCTACGTCCCGGTCACCCAGCTGGACCTTGTATCCAAATACATCGGCCCCCGGGAGGACGCCCACGTCAAGCTCAACCGCCTCCACTCGACCGAGTGGCAGAAGACCCGCCAGCGGGTCAAGAAGGCGGTCGACGAGATGGCGGACGAACTGATTGCCCTCTACGCCAAGCGGATGTCGGTCAAAGGGTACGCCTTCTCCCCCGATGACGAGATGCAGCGGGACTTTGAAGAGCACTTCGAGTACCAGGAGACCGACGACCAGCTGCGGTGCATCCGGGAGATTAAAGAGGATATGGAAAAGCCGGTGCCGATGGAGCGGCTGCTCTGCGGCGACGTCGGTTTCGGCAAGACTGAGGTGGCGCTCAGGGCGGCCTTTAAGTGCGTGCTGGACGGCAAACAGTGCGCAATCCTCTGCCCGACCACCATCCTCGCCTGGCAGCATTACCAGACGATCACCGCCCGGATGGGCAACTACCCGGTGACGATCGAGCTGCTCTCCCGCTTCCGCTCCCCGAAGGAGCAGAAGGAGATTATGGCGAAGCTGGAGCGGGGGCTTATCGACGTTATCGTCGGCACCCACCGGCTTATCAGCAAAGACGTCCACTTTAAAGACCTGGGGCTCGCGATTATCGATGAGGAACAGCGGTTCGGCGTCGCCCACAAGGAGCGGTTTAAGGAGATGCTCGCCTCGGTCGACATGCTGACCCTGTCGGCTACCCCGATCCCCCGGACGCTGAATATGGCGATGAGCGGCATCCGGGACATGAGCGTGCTGGAAGAGCCGCCCCAGAACCGCCACCCAATCCAGACCTACGTTTTGGAGCATGACACCGGCGTCATCATCGAAGCCCTCCGGAAGGAGCTCCGCCGGGGCGGCCAGGCCTACTACCTCCACAACAACACCGAGACGATCGACGCCTGTGCCGCCAAAATCCAGGAGCGGATCCCCGAAGCCCGGATCGGCATCGCCCACGGCAAGATGTCGGAAGAGGCCCTTTCCCGGGTCTGGCGGCAGCTGATGGAGCAGGAGATCGACATCCTCGTCTGCACCACCATCATCGAGACCGGCGTCGACGTCTCCAATGTCAACACCCTCGTCATTGAAAACGCCGACCGGATGGGCCTTTCCCAGCTCTACCAGTTAAGGGGCCGGGTCGGCCGATCGAGCCGGCGGGCCTACGCCTACTTCACCTTCCAGCGGGGGAAGGTGCTGACCGAAGTCGCGACCAAGCGGTTAAACGCCATCCGGGAGTTCACCCGGTTCGGTTCCGGCTTCCGGATTGCGCTGCGGGACCTTGAGATCCGCGGCGCCGGCAACATCCTCGGCACCCGCCAGCACGGGCATATGGAGGCGGTCGGGTACGACATGTACCTGCGGCTTTTGTCCGAGGCGGTCGCCGAGAAAAAGGGCGAGACGCCGGAGGTCCGTTCGACGGCCGAGTGCCTCGTCGACATCCAGCTGGAAGCCCACATCCCCGAAGATTATATCGAAAACCTCTCCCAGCGGCTGGATATCTACCGCAAGATCGCCTCGGTCCGGAATGAGGCCGACAGCTCCGACCTGATTGACGAGCTGATCGACCGGTTCGGCGACCCGCCGGACGCGGTCAAGGGGCTGATTGACGTGGCGCTCCTGCGCAACACCGCCGCCCAGTTCGGCTTTAAGGAGATCACCCAGAAGGGGCAGATGCTTCACCTGATCCCCGAAAAGCTGGACGTCAACGTCGCCGCGATGATCAACATGTATATGAAGGGGCGGTGCATCGTCGTCTCCGGCCAGGCGCCTTATATCGGCGTCAAGATCGAGGGGAACGCGATGGATACCCTCCGGGAGGTCATGAAGACGCTGCAGAAATTCCGTTCAGAGGATTTTATGCAGCGTCTGGGGAAATAATCGGAGGTATTGACATGAAAGCTTTACAGACTTTGCCGCCCGGGTATCGGGAGATTTACCGGGTGGATCTGCAAAAGGATAAAAAGACGGCCTTGTTTGTCAATGGGCTGGCGCTCCTAATCGCGGCGGTGATGGGGGTTGGGATGAACCGGCTGGTTCCCATTTCGTCCCTCTTTCAGATGGACGGGGGGCCGCTTTTATACGGACTTCGGTTCGTATCCTTGTTCGTTCTGATATTTGGCTATCTTATCCTGCATGAGCTAGTACACGGTATTACGATGAAGGCCTGTGGGACCAAAAAGGTCCGGTACGGCTTTACAGGGCTCTACTGCTATGCGGGGAGTGAAGATTATTATGGGAAAAAGAGCTATCTTACTATTGCTCTGGCGCCGGTCGTGCTCTTTTTCTTTCTCCTCATCCCGATCAACCTCATCGTCCCACGGGAATGGTTCTGGGTCGTCTATTTTTTGCAGATCGGCAACCTTTCAGGGGCGGCCGGGGATCTGTTCGTCACCGTTAAATTTGCCGGTATGCCGAAAGATATCCTGGTCCAGGACAGCGGCGTCAGCATGGCCGTTTACAGCCGGAGCGGGAAGAAGGATACGCCCTGAAATGCCGTGTCGCTTATACGCGCCACGCGGTGATACCGATCCTTTTCATCATCTTGCATTGTTATATAATCAATCAATATACAGGAGGAAACCCAGATGAACTACGAATACGCGAAATATGCCACGGAAAAGGCGAAGGAACTGCTCTCGATCGACAGCCCCACCGGCTTCACCGACCGGGCGGCCGACTGGGTGCAGAATGCCTTCACCGACCTTGGGTTTGAAGCCCGCCGGACGGTCAAAGGCGGCGTCCTCGTCGATTTCGGCGG
>DVHA01000306.1 GCA_018712425.1 Candidatus Faecivivens stercoravium
CCCAGGCGCCCGAGTTGCGGACGCAGAACCGCTCGCCGGCGACACCGGCGATAAAGGCCTTGCCGGAGGTGGCGCCGTAGAGGGCGACGTTGCCGACGATGACGTTTTCATTCGCCCGGAAGGCGGCCCCCTTCGGCGGGAAGAGGATGAGCTTGCCGCCGGAGAGCCCCTTGCCGAAGTAGTCGTTGGAGTCGCCCTCCAGCCGCAGGGTCAGCCCCTTCGGGATAAACGCGCCGAAGGACTGGCCGCCGCCGCCGGTGCATTCGACGACAAAGGTGTCTTCCGGCAGGGTATTGCCGTACCTTCTGGTGATTTCCGAGCCGAACATCGTCCCCACCGTCCGGTCGGTGGAGGAGACGTGCAGCTGGACCGTCTTGTGGGAGGCGGATTTGAGGGCCGGCTGGAATTTCTTCAGCAGAACGGTCTGGTCGACCGTCTTTTCCAAATGGAAATCGTACCACTTTTTGTGGTCGTAGCGGACGTCGTCCCGGTCGGCGGCAAAAGCGGTGTCGAGGATCGGGGAGAAGTCCATCGTCTTCACCCGGGGAGGCAGGTCTTCCCGGGCCTTTAAGAGGTCGGCCCGGCCCACTAGCTCGTCGACGGTGCGCACGCCCAGCCGGGCCATATATTCCCGCAGCTCCTGGGCGACAAACCGCATAAAGTTCATGATATATTCCGGCTTGCCGGCAAACCGCTTGCGCAGTTCGGGGTTCTGGGTCGCGATGCCCATCGGGCAGGTGTCGAGGTTGCAGACCCGCATCATCACGCAGCCCATCGCCACCAGCGGCGCGGTGGCAAAGCCGAATTCCTCCGCCCCCAGCATCGCCGCGATGGCGACGTCCCGGCCGGTCAGCAGTTTGCCGTCGGTCTCGAGGAGCACCTTGCCCCGGAGGCCGTTCTGGATGAGGGTCTGGTGGGTTTCGGCCAACCCCAGCTCCCAGGGGAGGCCGGCGTTCTGGATCGAGCTGCGGGGGGCGGCGCCGGTGCCGCCGTCGTAGCCGGAGATGAGGATGACCTGGGCGCCCGCCTTGGCGACGCCGGCGGCGATCGTCCCGACACCCGCCTCCGAGACCAGCTTGACGCTGATTCGGGCGTCCTTGTTGGCGTTTTTCAGGTCGTAGATCAGCTGGGCCAGGTCCTCGATCGAATAGATGTCGTGGTGGGGCGGCGGGGAGATCAGCGCGACGCCAGGGGTGGAACAGCGGGTCCTCGCAATCCACGGGTAGACCTTGCCGCCCGGCAGGTGGCCGCCCTCGCCGGGCTTTGCCCCCTGGGCCATTTTGATCTGGATTTCCCTAGCGTTGACGAGGTACTTGCTGTCGACGCCGAACCGGCCGGAGGCTACCTGTTTGATGGCGCTGCACCGGTTTTCGCCGTCGGGGCCAATCGAATAGCGGGACTCCATCTCGCCGCCTTCGCCGGTATTGGACTTGCCGCCCAGCCGGTTCATCGCGATGGCCATGCACTCGTGGGCCTCCTGGGAGATGGAGCCGTAGCTCATCGCGCCGGTCTTGAAGCGGCGGACGATCGAATCGACGCTCTCCACCTCTTCCAGCGGGACGCCGCCGTCTTCGGCAAACCGCATTTCAAACGCGCCCCGGAGGGTGCGGATGTTCTGCTCGTCGTCGATGAGGCGGGAGAACTGCTTAAAGGTGTCGTAATCGCCGGTGCGGGCCGACTGCTGGAGCAGGTGGATGGCCATCGGGCTGTAGAGGTGCTCCTCCTTGCCCGCCCGGTACTGGTGCAGGCCGATCGAATCCAGGACCGGCTCGGTGTGCAGCCCCAGCGGGTCGAAGGCCTTGCTGTGGCTGGCCTCGACGTCGGCGGCGATTTCGGCGAGGCCGATGCCGCCCACCCGGCTGACGGTGCCGGTGAAGTACTGGTCGATGACCTCTCTACTGATGCCGATCGCCTCGAACAGCTGGCTGCCCTGGTAGGACTGGATGGTGCTGACCCCCATCTTGGAGGCGATTTTGACGATGCCGTGGACGACCGCTCCGGTATAGTCGTGGACGGCGGCGTAGTAGTCCTTATCCAGCAGGCCGTCCTCGATCATGTCCTCGATCGCTTCGAGGGCCAGGTAGGGGTTGACGGCCGACGCGCCGTAGCCGAGCAGCGTCGCGAAGTGGTGGACCTCCCGCGGCTCCGCGGTTTCCAGCACCAGCGCGACCGCCGTCCGCTTTTTGGTCCGGACCAGGTGCTTGGCGACGGCCGAAACCGCCAGCAGCGAGGGGATCGCCACATGGTTTTCATCCACCCCGCGGTCGGAGAGGATGATGACGTTATAGCCGTCCCGGTAGGCCCGGTCGACGCTGTGCTGGACATGGTCCAGAGCTTTGGCGAGGCTGGTGCCCTTGTAGTAGAGGATCGGCACCGTCGTCACCTGGAAGCCGGGCTCCTTCATATCACGGATCTTGAGCATGTCAAGGTTTGTAAGGATGGGGTTGTTGACCCGCAGGACGTGGCAGTTTGACTCCTTATCCTCCAGGAGGTTGCCGTCGGTGCCGAGGTAGACCTGGGTGGCGGTGACAATCTCCTCCCGGATGGCGTCGATGGGCGGGTTGGTGACCTGGGCGAAGAACTGCTTGAAGTAGTTAAAGAGCGGCTGGTGCTGGTTTGAGAGGACCGGCAGCGGGCTGTCGATGCCCATCGAGGCGGTGGGTTCCGCACCGGTCAGCGCCATCGGCAGGACCGCCGTCTTGAGGTTTTCGTAGGTGTAGCCGAAGGCCTTCATCAGCCGTTTGCGCTCTTCGTGGCTGTATTTGGGGACGCTCCGGCTGGGGATCGGCAGGTCTTTTAAGTGGACCAGCTCGTTATCCAGCCACTGGCCGTAGGGGGCGCGGGCGGCGTAGCCCTCTTTGAGCTCGTCGTCCTCGATGATCCGGCCCTCCCGGGTGTCCACCAGCAGCATCTTGCCGGGGGTCAGGCGGGATTTCCTCACAATCTGTTCCGGCGGCACGTCCAGCACCCCGACTTCGGAGGAGAGGATCAGCCGCTTGTCGGCGGTGATATAGTACCGGCTGGGGCGAAGGCCGTTGCGGTCGAGCACCGCGCCCATGACGTCGCCGTCGGTGAAGAGGATGGAGGCGGGGCCGTCCCAGGGCTCCATCATCGTGGCGTAGTACTGGTAGAAGTCCCGGCGGTTCCGGCTCATTAAGCGGTTGTTCTCCCAGGGCTCGGGGATGGCGATCATCACCGCCCGGGGCAGCTCGATGCCGCTCATCATCAGGAATTCCAGCGTGTTGTCCAGCATCGCCGAGTCGGAACCCTCGGTGTTGACCACCGGCAGCACTTTGGAGAGGTCGTCGGTGGAGAAAAGGCTGGTATGCATCGTCTCTTCCCGGGCGAGCATCCGGTCGGCGTTGCCCCGGATGGTGTTGATCTCGCCGTTGTGGACGATGTAGCGGTAGGGGTGGGCCCGCTCCCAGCTGGGGTTGGTGTTGGTGGAGAAGCGGGAGTGGACGATAGCGATGGCCGAGACGGTCCGCTCGTCCAGGAGGTCTAGATAGAACTGCCGCAGCTGGCCGACCAGGAACATCCCCTTATAGACGACCGTCCGGCTGGAGAGGCTGGGGACGTAGGTCGTCTCGACCGACTGCTCAAATTCCCGGCGGACGATATACAGCTGCCGGTCGAAGTCAAGCCCCCGGGCGATACCTTCCGGGCGGCGGACAAACCCCTGCCAGATGGAGGGCATGCAGCTGCGGGCGCGCTCGCCCAGCACGTCCGGGTTGACCGGCACTTCCCGCCAGCCGATAAACTCCATCCCGCCCTTTTTGACGATGATCTCAAACATCTTTTTGGCCTGGTTGCGGCGCAGCTCCTCCTGGGGGAAGAAAAACATGCCGACGCCGTAGTCCCGGGCTTCGCCCAGGTTAAACTGGGGGAGGATTTCGCGGAAAAAGGCGTGGGGGATCTGCAAAAG
Source organism: Candidatus Faecivivens stercoravium (assembly GCA_018712425.1). Classification (GTDB taxonomy): domain Bacteria; phylum Bacillota; class Clostridia; order Oscillospirales; family Ruminococcaceae; genus Faecivivens; species Faecivivens stercoravium. The sequence continues at coordinate 3,926 of DVHA01000306.1, forward strand.
GATGCCGACGCCGTCGCCCGTCTCTCCGGCGGCGTCCTTGCCGGCCCGGTGTTCCAGCCGCTCGACGATGGCGAGGGCATTCCCGACCGTTTCGTGGTCCTGGCGGCCGTCGATGTTGACAATCGCGCCGATGCCGCAGGCATCGTGCTCGTAGGCTTTATCGTAAAGCTTTCCCGTCTTCCGCCACTCGTTCTGATACATTCAATCAACCCCTCTGGTTATAGTAAATCGGAAAAAGATAGGCATAGATATAAAAAGAGGACACCCCATCTAAGCAGAGTGTCCCCATTGACCATTTGCATATCTATTTTTACGCGGCTGCCCGCCGCCCTTGCCCTGCGGAAGCCTGGCCCGGTTCGATCTCTGCCGCCGATTGGACGCCTTTGTCCCGGCAGAGCGATGCAGCCTTCCGCTGAAATTGCAAGTTTAAGGTTGTGCCCTTTCATTATACCCGATAACTGTCATTTCGTCAAATACAAATGTAGCCAAATATAAAACTAAAATATAGGCATTTTGCCTGCTGTTCCGCACCGGGCGGATGGTTACCGGGCAGCGGTTTACCGCCGGATCAGCAGGACGCCGTAAGGCGGCAGTGTTTCCGGGACCGGGCTGCCGGTGATGCGGTCTGTTTCACCGGCGAAGGACGCGGGAACCGGCTGGGACGCCTGGGTAAAGTTTAAGAGGAAGAGGTATTCCTTCCCGTCCTTGACCCGGCGGGTGACTTCCAGAGGGGTTTCCTCCGGGAGCAGCGGGCGGACGCCGGCGGTTTCGGCCAGCAGGCCGAGGACCCGGGCAAGGCCCGCCTCATCCGGCTGGGTGCCGACATAGTAGACGGTGCCGCTGCCGAAGTGGTTGCGGGTGACGGCGGGGGTGCCGGCGTAGAAGTCCTCGCCATAATGGGCGAGCGCTTCCGCCCCTTCCAGATGGAGGATGTCGCAGAGGAGGGAGCAGGGGGTGGTAAAGCCGTCCGGGAACCGGAGGGAATTCTGCTGGCCGGGGGCGAGGGCGTCGATCTCCTCTGCCCAGACGCCGCAGAGCTTCCGCAGGGGGCCGGGGTAGCCGCCGAGGTGGACGTTGTCGCTTTGGTCCACAATGCCGCTCATAAAGCCGGTGATGAGGGTGCCGCCGTCCGCGACGAATTTTTCCAGCGCTTCGGCGACCCCTTCCTTCACCATATAGAGGACCGGGGCGGCGATGACCTTGTACCGGCTGAAATCGCCGTCTACCGGGACCATATCCACTGGGATGTGGCGGTTGTAGAAATAGCGGTAGTACTGGTGGATCTGGTCGCAGTATTTCAGGTCGACGGAGGGGCCGCTGGTATATTCCAGTGCCCAGTAGTTGTCCCAATCGAAGAGGATGCCCACCTCGGCTGGGCTGTCCGCCCCGAGGAGGGTGGTCCCGAGGGACTGGAGCTCGGCGCCCAGCTGGGAAACTTCTTTAAAGACCCGGGTTTCGCTGCTGCCGGAGTGGCTGATGACCGCCCCGTGGAACTTTTCGCAGCCGCCTTTGGAGCGGCGCAGCTGGAAGAACTGGACGGTGTCGGCGCCGTGGGCGATGGTCTGGTAGCTCTGGGCCCGCATCTGGCCGGGGCGCTTGAGGGAGTTGTAGGGCTGCCAGTTCTGCTGGCTGGGGGTCTGCTCCATCAGCATGAAGGGCTGGCCCTTCAGCCCGCGCATCAGGTCGTGGCACATGGCGGTGTAGCTCCAGGGGGTGTTGTAGGCAGGGTAGTTGTCCCAGCTGACGATGTCCATCTCTTTCGCCCACTTAAAGTAGTCCAGCCCCTTATAGGTGCCCATCAGGTTGGTGGTGATGGGGGTGGAGGGGTCGTATTTGCGGATGATGTCCCGTTCCAGCTTGTAGTTTTCCAGCAGGCTGTCGGAGAGGAAGCGGTCGTAATCAATCGAGATGCCGGCGAAGTTGGTCTTCCGCAGGCCGCCGAAGTCCATCCCTTCCGAGAGGGCGTTCGGGGCGACGATTTCGTCCCAGTCGTGGAAGGTGTGGCCCCAGAATTCGGTGTTCCAGGCGGCGTTTACGGCTTCCAGCGTCCCGTATTTCCGGCGCAGCCAGACCCGGAAGGCTTTTTCGCAGTTTTCGCAGTAGCAGCCGGTGTTGTACTCGTTGCTGACATGCCAGCAGACGATGTGGGGGTTGCCGGCGTAGCGGCGGGCCAGCTGTTCCACCAGACGGCCGGCGAACTTCTGATAGACGAGGGAGTTGGGGCAGTGGTTGTGCCGCCCGCCGAACTTATGCCGGCGGCCCTCAAAGTCCACCCGGGTGACTTCGGGGTAGCGTTTCACCATCCAGGCGGGGAGGGCACCGGTGGAGGTGGCGAGGACGATGTCGAAGTTTTCCCGGCTGAGCATCTCGACAATCTCGTCCAGTTCGGAAAAGTCGTAGGTTTCTTCGTCCGGCTGGAGCTTGGCCCAGGAGAAGACGTTGATGGTGGCGGAGTTGATGCCGGCTTGTTTGAACAGGCGGATGTCTTCGTCCCAGACGTCGCGGGGCCACTGGTTGGGGTTATAATCGCCGCCGTAGAGGATATGGGGGAAGGGGGATTGCATGGGGAGGCTCCTTTCTTGGGGGAGATAAAGGTGGATGCGGTATCGTATATGGTTCATCTTAGCACAATGGAGGACGAAAATCCAGTCTTTTGGCTGAAAGTTGTTTGGAATTTAAGGCGTGTCGTAAGGTTTTGGTTACAGCCGGACAGGACGGCCTCATATCTTGCATAAAAAGCCACAAATAAATTCTCCAATGTCGATCCTTGACAAGTCTTGTCGAAAAGCGTA
>DVHA01000307.1 GCA_018712425.1 Candidatus Faecivivens stercoravium
GGTGGTGCGGGCAACAGGACTCGAACCTGCACGCCGGAAGCATTGGTTCCTAAGACCAACGTGTCTGCCATTCCACCATGCCCGCATCTGAAAAAAGAGGGGGAAAAACGGCCCTGGCCGGCCGGGACGCCCCCTGGAACAAAATTATTTTATCATATGCGGCAAAAACTGTCAAGCAATGTACCGAAATTTTTGAGCTGTTTTGCAGGGCGGACAGCTGTCCCCGGAAATCTGGAATATGCTGCATAAAAAGCAAGGCTATATAAGATTGTTTTTATGGCTTATGTGTAAATACCCGAAAAGTGTGCACAGCTGTTACAAAATTGACAAACCGGCAAAAGTCCTTTTATGCATCTGAACTTTTTTTGAAATAGGGACTTTTTTTCTGGCGCAAGATATGGTATATTATAAGGGAAAAGAGATTCTTCGGATACTTTTTCCCAAACTTTGTGATATTTTTGACATACTGGCGGCCGGGCCGCCGGATGTCCGCAGAGGGTGGGCAGCTGTGGTTCAAGCGGGGCGCCGCAGGGCGCTTCCGGCAATAGAGTCTCAGGACAAAAAATAGGAGGAATTCAGCTATGGGCAAGAAAGTAACAATCATCGGGGCCGGCAGCGTCGGCTCCACGATCGCCTATACCATGGCCGTCAACGGTATCGCTACCGAAGTCGTCATGATCGACATCAACGAGTCCAAATCACTGGGGGAGGCACTGGACATCCGCCAGGGCGTCGCTTTCTGCCCGCCCATCTCGATTTACGCCGGCTCCTATCAGGACGCGAAGGATTCCGACATTGTCATCCTGACTTCCGGCGTCGCCAGAAAGCCCGGCCAGTCCCGTCTGGACCTGGCACAGACCAACGTCAACATCACCAAGTCGATCATCCCGGAAATCACCCGGTACGCGCCGAACGCCATCTACATCATCGTCGCAAACCCGGTCGATATCCTGACCTACACCTTCCATAAGGTCTCCGGCCTCCCCGAGAACCAGATCCTCGGCTCCGGCACCATCCTCGACACCGCCCGCCTGCGCGCGCGCCTTGCCGAGTACTTCTCGATCAACCTCGGCAACGTCCACGCTTACGTCTACGGCGAGCATGGCGATTCTTCGTTCGTGCCGTGGTCGCTGGGCACCATCGCCAACATCCCGATCGACAAGTACCGCGATTACCTGATCGACGCCAACAAGAACATGATCCCCGAGCTCAACCACGACGAGGTTGAGACCTACATCCGCAAGTCTGGCGGCAAGATCATCGCCCGCAAAGGCGCCACCTTCTACGCGGTCGCGGTTTCGGTCTGCCACATCGTCAAATGTATCTTCTCCGGCGCCGACACCTCGATGACCGTCTCGACGATGCACCACGGTGAATACGGGCTGGAGGACATCTGCCTGTCCACCCTCGCGATTGTCGGCCCCGACGGCGTCAGCGGCAAGCTGGTCAGCCCCCTCACCGACCACGAGATGGAGCTGCTCCACAAGAGCGCCGACAGCCTGCGCACCGTCATGAACGGCCTGACCTTCTAAAACAGGCCGGCCATCATATAGTAGAAAGAAGGATCCTGTCATGGAATACCGCATTGAACACGATTCGATGGGCGAAGTCAAGGTCCCGGCCGACAAATACTGGGCGGCCCAGACCGAAAGAAGCCATGAAAACTTCCTCATCGGCGTTGGCATCGAGACGATGCCCCGGGAAATCACCCACGCGTTCGGCATCCTGAAAAAGGCCGCCGCCATCGCCAACCACAAGTTAAAACCCGAAAAGATGACCGACCAGAAGCTGGCTGCCATTTCCGCCGCCTGCGACGAGGTTATCAGCGGGCAGCTGAACGACCACTTCCCCCTCGTCGTCTGGCAGACCGGCAGCGGCACCCAGTCGAACATGAACGCCAACGAGGTCATCGCCAACCGCGGCAATGAGATCGCCGGCGAAAAGCTGCTGCACCCCAACGACGACATCAACATGTCCCAGTCCTCCAACGACACCTTCCCCACCGCGATGCACATCTCGGCGGTGCTGGCCATCGAGGACAAGGTCTTCCCGGCCATCGATACGCTGGTCGAGACCTTTAAGCGGCTGGAAGCGGAAAACGAAGGCATCGTCAAGAGCGGCCGCACCCACCTCCAGGACGCGACCCCGATCAAGTTTTCCCAGGAAATCAGCGGCTGGCGCTCCTCCCTTGAGAAGGACCGCAAGATGCTGGAAATCGCCCTGCCGGAGCTGAAGGAACTGGCGCTGGGCGGCACCGCCGTCGGCACCGGCCTCAACGCCCCGAAGGGCTTTGACGTCGAGGTGGCAAAGGCGGTTTCGGAACTGACCGGCAAGCAGTTCGTCACCGCGCCCAACAAGTTCCACGCGCTGACCTCTAAAGATGAGATTGTCTTTGCCCACGGTGCCCTGAAGGCGCTGGCGGCCGATATGATGAAGATTGCAAACGACGTCCGCTGGCTGGCTTCCGGCCCCAGAGACGGCCTCGGCGAAATCTTCATCCCCGAAAACGAGCCCGGCTCCTCGATCATGCCCGGCAAGGTCAACCCCACCCAGTGCGAGGCGGTCACGATGGTCGCCGTCCAGGTCATGGGCAACGACGTCGCCGTCGGGATGGCGGCTTCCCAGGGCAACTTCGAGCTGAACGTCTTCATGCCGGTCTGCATCTACAACTTCCTCCAGTCGGCAAGGCTCCTTTCCGAGGCGATTGTTTCCTTTAATAAGAACTGCGCCGTCGGCATCAAGGCCAACCGGGAAAAGATGCACCACAACCTGCATAACTCGCTGATGCTGGTTACCGCCCTGAACCCCTACATCGGCTACGAAAACGCCGCGAAGACCGCTAAAAAAGCTTATAAGGAAGGCATTTCCCTTAAGGAAGCCTGCGTCTCCCTCGGTTTCCTGACCGAAGAGAAGTTCGACGAGGTCTTCCACCCGGAACAGATGGTATAAAACCCCTTTCGCCCCGCTCTTTTCCTTTTGGAGGGGCGGGGCGGCTAAAGGGTTTACATTCTTCTTTTGAATAGAGAGGATATTGCATATGGTTTATCATTACTATCCCGGATGTACGCTGAAAACCAAGGCCAAAGACCTCGACCGCTACGGCCGCAAGTCGATGGAAGCCCTGGGGATCACGCTCTCCGAACTGGAAAACTGGCAGTGCTGCGGCGGCGCCTTCACGATGGCGAAGGACGAAATCGCGACCAAGCTCTCCTCTGTGCGCGCGCTGAACGACTCCCGCGACGGGGTCCTGGTCACCCTCTGCTCCGCCTGCCACAACGTCATCAAACAGACCAACTACGCGATGGCAAACGACGCCGAGTTCGCCCAGAAGGTCAACAACTACTCCAAATTCGACCTCCCCTATAACGGCGAGACCAAGGTCATGCACTATCTCGAAGTGCTGCGGGACGAGGTCGGGTTTGACAACCTCAAAAAGGCGGTCAAGAACCCCCTGACCGGCAAGAAGATCGCCGCTTACTACGGCTGCCTGCTGCTCCGGCCCAGCAAGGCCCTCCAGATGGACAACCCGGAAAACCCGACCATCCTGGAAGACTTCATCAAGGCCATCGGCGGCACCCCGGTCCTCTACCCCTACCGCAACGAGTGCTGCGGCGGGTATATGGCGACCGAGGACAAGGCTTCCGCCTCCAAGAAGAGCGGCAAGGTGATGGACAGCGCCGCCGAAATGGGCGCCGACATGATCATCACCGCCTGCCCGCTCTGCCTCTATAACCTGAGTAAAAACGCCCACGGCCACCAGCTTCCGGTCTACTACTTCACCGAGCTGCTCGCCGAGGCGCTGGGTGTAAAAGACTAAGTAAGGAGGGAATTTCATGAACAAAAACCTTCAGGAGCAGGTCCTGCGCATGAGCGGCGTCAACCCGCTGAAATGTATGCGCTGCGGCAAATGCTCCGGCACCTGCCCTTCCTACGATGAGATGGAATACCATCCCCACCAGTTTGTCTACATGGTCGAAAAAGGGGAAATCGAAAAGCTGATGGCTTCCCCGTCGATCTATAAATGCCTTTCCTGCTTCGCCTGTGTGGAACGCTGCCCCCGCGATGTCGAACCGGCTAAACTGGTCGAGGCGATCCGCCTCGCGGTCATCCGCCAGCAGGGACAGAACCATCTGAAGGCCAAGGACATCCCTGCAATGGTTGAGCTCGACCCCGACCTCCCGCAGCAGGCGCTTGTCACCGCCTTCCGCAAATACACGAAGTAAGGAGGATCAACCATGCAGAAAATCGGCGTATTCGTATGTTGGTGCGGTTCCAACATCGCAGGGACCGTCGACGTCCAGGCGGTTTCTGACGCCCTCGCAAAAGAACCGGGCGTCGTCTACTCCACCAATTATCAGTATATGTGCTCGGAAGCGGGACAGAACCTCATTAAAGACGCCATCAAGGAGTATGGCCTGACCGGTGTTGTCATCTGCTCCTGCTCGCCCCGTATGCACGAGGCAACCTTCCGCAAGGCGGTCGCGTCCGTCGGCCTCAACCCCTATATGCTGGAAGTCGCGAACGTCCGCGAACAGTGCTCCTGGATCCATAAGGACAAAGCGGTCGCCACCGAAAAGGCGATCATCCTCGGCCGGGCAGCCATCGCCAAAGTCCAGCTGAACGCCCCCCTCCAGGCGGGCGAAAGCCCTGTTGTCAAACGGGCGCTGGTCATCGGCGGCGGTATCGCCGGCATCCAGACGGCGCTGGACATCGCCGAGGCCGGGTTTGACGTCGACATCGTCGAAAAGACCCCCACCATCGGCGGCAAGATGGCCCAGATCGACAAGACCTTCCCCACCCTCGACTGCGCGTCCTGTATCGTAACCCCGAAAATGGTCGACTGCTCGCAGAACGAGAAGATCCACATCTATTCCTACTCGGAAGTGGAAGACGTCAAAGGCTTCGTCGGCAACTTCACCGTCAAGATCAAGAAGAAAGCCCGCTATGTCGATGAGAACAAGTGCACCGGCTGCGGCGACTGCACCACCAAGTGCCCGATGAAGAACGTCCCCAACGAGTTTAACCTCGGCCTGGACAACCGCCGGGCCATCTACATCCCCTTCGCGCAGGCAGTCCCGAAGGTCGCGACCATCGACCCCAACTACTGCAACATGCTCAAAAACGGCAAATGCGGCGTCTGCGCCAAAGTCTGCTCCGCAGGCGCGATTGATTATAAACAGCAGGACCAGTTTATCGAAGAGAAGTACGGCGCGATTGTCGTCGCGACCGGCTACAACCCGATCAAGCTGGACAAGTTCGAAGAGTTCGGCTACGCCCTCTCGAAGGATGTCGTCACCTCCCTTGAGCTGGAACGGCTGATGAACGCGGCCGGCCCCACCGGCGGCACCCTGCTCCGCCCCTCCGACGGCAAGCACCCGCACACCATCGTCTTTGTACAGTGCGTCGGCTCCCGTGACACCTCCGGCTGCGGCAAGCCCTACTGCTCGAAGATCTGCTGCATGTACACCGCCAAGCACGCGATGCTGATCCGCGAGAAATACCCCGATACCGATGTATATGTCTTCTATATCGACGTCCGGACCCCCGGCAAGAACTTTGATGAGTTCTACCGCCGCGCGGTCGAACAGTACGGCGTCCACTACATCAAGGGTATGGTCGGCAAGGTCGCCCCGCGGGCGGACGGCAAGCTGATGGTCCAGGCCTCCGACCTGCTGGCCAATGAACAGCTGCATATCGAAGCGGACCTGGTCGTCCTCGCGGCCGCGATTGAGCCGGACAAGTCCGCCAGACACCTGGCGACGATGCTGACCGCCAGCATGGATACCAACGACTTCTTCACCGAAGCCCATCCCAAGCTGCGCCCGGTCGAAAGCCCCACCGCCGGTATCTTCCTCTCCGGCGTCTGCCAGGGCCCGAAGGACATCCCCGAGACCGTCTCCCAGGCGAGTGCCGCGGCGGCAAAGGTCATCGGCCTGCTCGTCAAGGACAAGCTGACCACCAACCCCTGCGTCGCCCACAGCAACGAGCTGATGTGCAACGGCTGCTCCACCTGCGAACGGGTCTGCCCCTACGGCGCGATCACCTATATCGAGAAGGAGTTCCGGATGCCCGACCGCACCACCCAGGTTCGCCGGGTCGCATCGGTCAACCCCGCTGTCTGCCAGGGCTGCGGCGCCTGCACGGTCGCCTGCCCCTCCGGCGCTATGGATCTTAACGGCTTCTCGAACAGTCAGATTATGGCGGAGGTAGATGCAATATGCCAGAAGTAAATGCTTATAAACCCAAAATTGTGGCGTTCTGCTGCAACTGGTGCTCTTACGCGGGCGCCGACCTGGCCGGCACCAACCGGTTAAACTACCCGGCCGACGTCAAGATCATCCGGGTCCCCTGCTCCTGCCGGGTCAACCCGATGTTCATCCTCCGCGCCTTCCAGCGCGGCGCCGACGGGGTCATCCTCTGCGGCTGCCACCCGGGCGACTGCCACTACACCACCGGCAACTACTACGCCAGACGGCGTATGACCCTGCTCTTCTCGATGCTCGACTACCTCGGCATTGAAAAGGAGCGCACCCGCGTCGAGTGGGTATCCGCCGCCGAGGGCGCTAAGTTTGCCCAGACGATGAACGACTTCGTTTCGACCGTCGCGGCGCTCGGCGAGAACAAGAGATTGGAGGACTTACGATGCAAGGAATGATGATCGCCCGCGCGAAGGAGCTTCTCCAGGACGGTACCGTAAACCGGGTTCTCGGCTGGCAGGCCGGCGAGTTCGTCTACGACATCACCCCCGCGGTCTTCGAGACGGCGGAGGAACTGGACGGGAAGTTTGTCTACAACGCCTTCTGCGGCAACAACCTCTCCAAATACCTGATTAAGGAGACCAAAAAGGACGGGAAGGTCCTGGTCTTCTTAAAACCCTGCGACACCTACAGCTTTAACCAGCTCCTGACCGAGCACCGGTTCGACCGGGAAAAGGTCTACGCCATCGGCATCCCCTGTGACGGCAAGACCAGCGGCGAGATGGTCAAGTCCAAGGGCCTTTCCGGCATCACCGGGATCGACGAGGACGGCGACACCCTCACCGTCCACACCATCTATGAGGACAAGTCCTTTAACCGGGACGAGCTGCTGGAGGAAAGATGCCGCAGCTGCAAGAGCAAAAAGCATGTCGCCTACGACGAGCTGATCGGCGAGGACGGCGAGGTCCTCGATTCCAACCGGTTCGACATGGTGGCGAAGCTGGAGGCGATGACCCCCGACGAGCGGTTTGCCTTCTGGCGGAGCCAGCTCTCCAAGTGCATCCGCTGCAACGCCTGCCGCAATGTCTGCCCGGCCTGCTCCTGCGAGAAATGCGTCTTCGATAACCCCGAATCCGGCATCGCCCAGAAGGCGGCCGCCGATTCGTTTGAGGAGAACATGTTCCACATCATCCGTGCGTTCCATGTGGCCGGCCGCTGTACCGACTGCGGGGAATGCTCGAGGGTCTGCCCGCAGAACATCCCGCTGCACCTCTTAAACCGCAAATTCATCAAGGATATCGACGAACTGTACGGCGATTACCAGGCCGGCGCCGAGGTCGGCAGCCGCGCACCGCTGGTCAACTACACCGAGGGCGACGTCGAACCCAGTATTGTCTATCACAGGGAGGGTAAATAAATGCTGAAAATTTCCCTTTCCAAAATCCAGGAGCTGTTCGCCGCCATCGCGGCGGACGAAGCCCTCTATATCCCGGCGGACCACGCCGGCCAGCCGGAATTTATGCGCTGGAGCGAGGGGATGGCGATGACCGACGCCCTCAACACCGTCCGGAGCGCCAAGGATTTCTTCTTCCCCCAGACCGAGGACCTGGTTTCCTTCAAGATGGAGGGCAAGTCGATCGAAATCATCGACCCCCGCACCGAAACGGAAGATTTCGTCGTCTTCGGCGTCCGCGCCTGCGACGCAAGAAGCTTTTCGATCCTCGACCGGGTCTTCCTGGTTGACCCGGTGGACAGCTACTACGCAAACCGCCGGGAACACGGCACCATCGTCTCGATGGCCTGCTCCCGCCCCGCTGAGACCTGCTTCTGCCACTCCTTCGGCATCGACGCGGCTGAGCCGGAAGGGGACGCGGTCTGCTGGAAGACCGAGGACGCCCTCTATATCCGCGCCAACACCGAAAAGGGCGAAAAGCTCCTTGAGAAACTCCGCCCGATGATGGAAGAGGCGGACGAGGCCCCCGTCAAGGCACAGCAGGAAAAGACCCGCGAGATCCTCGGGAAACTGCCGCTTAATAGCTTCACCACCGAAAAATTCGGCGGCGACGTGCTGCTGAAGGTCTTTAATTCCGAGCAGTGGAAGAGCCTGTCGGAATCCTGCCTCGGCTGCGGCACCTGCACCTTCGTCTGCCCCACCTGCCAGTGCTACGACATCCGCGACTTCAAGACCGGCAGCGGGGTCAAGCGGTTCAGATGCTGGGACTCCTGCATGTACTCCGACTTCACGCTGATGGCTTCCGGCAACCCCCGGACCAGCCAGCTGGAACGGTTCCGCCAGCGGTTTATGCACAAGCTGGTCTATTTCCCGGCCAACAACGACGGCATTTACGGCTGCGTCGGCTGCGGGCGCTGCCTCTCCAAGTGCCCCATCTCGATGAACATCGTCAAGGTCGCAAAATGCCTGGAAGGAGAACTGTGATATGAATACTGAAAGTTTGATTCCCAAAATTGGCGTTGTGACCGATATCCGCCGGGACACCCCGGACATCAAGACCTTCCGGGTGGTCGGCCTGGACGGCAAAAAGGTTTTCGAGCACATCCCCGGACAGTGCGCGATGCTCTCGATCCCCGGCGTCGGGGAGGGCATGTTCTCGATTACCTCCTCCCCCACCCTCGAGGAATATATGGAGTTCTCGATCAAGAAGTGCGGCTGCCTGACCAGCTGGCTCCACGCGATGGACGTCGGCCAGCAGATCACCATCCGCGGGCCCTACGGCAACGGCTTCCCGGTCGACACCGACTTTAAGGGCAAAGACCTCCTCTTCGTCGCCGGCGGCGTCGGCCTGGCGCCCCTCCACTCGGTCATCAACTACTGCCGGGCCAAACGGGAGAACTACGGCCACATCCGCATCGTCTACGGCTCGCGCTCCAAGGACGACCTCCTGGACTACAAGGAGATCCTGAACGAATGGATGACCGACCCCAACATCGAGGTCAACCTGACCATCGACCGCGAGCAGGAAGGCTGGGACGGCCACGTCGGCTTCGTCCCCAACTTCGTCAAGGAATTAAACCCCGACGTCGGCATGACCGTCGTCCTCTGCGGCCCCCCTGTCATGATCAAGTTCACGCTGGCGGGACTCAAAGAGCTGGGATTTAAGGAAACGCAGGTCTACACCACGATGGAGCTGCGGATGAAATGCGGCATCGGCAAGTGCGGCCGCTGCAACATCGGCAACAAGTACGTCTGCAAGGACGGCCCCGTCTTCCGGTTTGACCAGCTGGACGAACTTCCCAACGAGTACTAATAAAGGAGCGTGTACTGACAATGGAAAATATGGTTCATGTTTTTGTGATGGGCAAAATGTACGAAGTGCCCTCCAGCCTGACCATCATGAAGGCGATTGAATACGCCGGCTACCAGCTGATCCGCGGCTGCGGCTGCCGCAACGGCTTCTGCGGCGCCTGCGCGACCGTCTACCGGATCAAGGGCGACCCCGAGCTGAAGGCCTGCCTCGCCTGCCAGACCAAGGTCGAGGAAAATATGTACATCTGCATGCTGCCCGGCTTCCCGCTGGTCAAGCAGATCTACGACATCGAAAAGGTCCGTCCCGACGAGACGATCATGATGCAGCTCTACCCCGAGATCTATTCCTGCATCGGATGTAACGCCTGCACCAAGGCCTGCCCCCAGAGCCTGAACGTCATGCAGTACATCGCCTACGCCCAGCGCGGCGAGTATGAGAAATGCGCCGAGGAGTCCTTCGACTGCGTCATGTGCGGCATCTGCTCCTCCCGCTGCCCGGCGGGCATCTCCCATCCGCAGGTCGCGATGCTGGCCAGACGGTTAAACGGCAAGTACATCGCCCCGAAGTCCCAGCACCTGGCCGACCGCGTCCAGGAGATCAAGGAAGGCAAGTTCGAGGGCCTGATCGAAGACCTGATGGGCAAGCCGCTTGCTGAGATCCAGGAGCTGTACAACACCCGCGAAATTGAGAAATAAGGAGGGACCCCAAATGGCCATTTATACCAATGAAATGCTCGAGTCGATGAAAAAGGTCGAGGCGGCCCGCGCGGTCAACGTCACGCTGGACCCCCGGCGGATGACCGCTGAAGAGAAGGATACCCTCCTGAAGACCTATCATCCCGACTATAAGGAAGGCGAGTTCACCAACCTCTCGGTCGGCCCCAACAAGGGCGAGAAGGTCCCGCTGGAGCTGGCGGCGATCCTCCAGGCGAACCCCCGCATCGACCCCGAGAAGATCGACCTTTCGAACCCTGACTACGACGTCGACGTCCTGATCATCGGCGGCGGCGGCGCCGGCGCTTCGGCTGCGATCGAAGCAAATAACGGCGGCGCGAACGTCATGATCGTCACCAAGCTGCGGATGGGCGACGCCAACACGATGATGGCGGAAGGCGGCATCCAGGCGGCCGACAAGCCCAACGACTCCCCCGCCCAGCACTTCCTCGACGCTTTCGGCGGCGGCCACTTCGCGGCGAAGAAGGAACTGGTCTACAAGCTGGTCACCGAGGCCCCCGAGGCAATCCAGTGGCTGAACGACCTCGGCGTCGAGTTCGACAAGGCCCCCGACGGCACGATGATCACCACCCACGGCGGCGGCACTTCCCGCAAGCGTATGCACGCGGCGAAGGACTACTCCGGCGCGGAGATCATGCGGACCCTGCGGGACGAGGTTTTAAACCGCGGCATCCCGGTCGTCGATTTCACCGCTGCCATCGAGCTGATTAAGGATGATAAGGGCGCGGTTGCCGGCGCGGTCCTCCTGAACATGGAGACCCAGGAAATCCTGATCGCGAAGGCAAAGACGGTCATCATCGCCACCGGCGGCGCCGGCCGTATGCACTACCAGGGCTTCCCCACCTCCAACCACTACGGCGCGACCGCCGACGGCCTGGTCCTCGGCTACCGCGCGGGCGCGAAGCTCCTCTACCCCGACACCCTCCAGTACCATCCGACCGGCGCCGCGTTCCCGGAACAGATCTTCGGCGCACTGGTCACCGAGAAGGTCCGGTCGCTGGGCGCGATGCTGATCAACGCCGACGGCGAAGCGTTCATGAACCCGCTGGAAACCCGTGACGTCTCGGCGGCTTCCATCATCCGCGAGTGCTCCGACCGCGGCAAGGGCGTCCACACCCCTGAAGGGGTCGGCGTCTGGCTGGATACCCCGATGATCGAGATGAAGGGCGGCGAAGGCACCATCGAAAAGCGGATCCCCGCGATGATGCGGATGTTCGCCAAGTACGACATCGATATCCGCAAGGAACCGATCCTCGTCTACCCGACCCTGCACTACCAGAACGGCGGTATCGACATCAACACCGAGTGCCAGAGCGGCGTCGAGAACCTCTACGTCGCCGGTGAGGCGGTCGGCGGCATCCACGGCCGCAACCGTCTGATGGGCAACTCGCTCCTCGACATCATCGTCTTCGGGCGCAACGCCGGCCGCAACGCCGCCGCCAAGTCCAAAGACGTCACCGTCGGCAAGTTAAACCTCGACCATGTCACTGCCTACAAGAAGGAGATGGAAGAGGCCGGTATCCATTCGGATATCGTCTCGCCGAAGCTCCTGCCGGACTACAGACGGCAAAAGTAATTTCCCCCGACAGCCGGGCCCTTAAAGCCGGGGCCCGGCCCGGGTGAAAAATAAAATCTGGAGGAATCAACCCATGTCCCTTCCTGAAATACTCGAATTTTTGATGATCCTGTCGTTCGGTATCTCCTGGCCGCTGAAGGTTTACCGCTCTTACAAGTCCCGGACTGCAAAGGGCAATTCGGTTACCTTTACCATCTTCATCGCGCTGGGCTACGTCTGCGGCATTATTTCGAAAATCATCCTGATTTCCCAGGGGGAAATCGAGCCCTACAACCTCGCCTTTATCATGTATTGGCCGAACATTATCTTCGTTACCGCCGATATCATCCTTTACTTCCGCAACAGAAGACTGGATGCCATCGCTGACAGCAAGAAATAAGGAGGAAATTTCTGTATGAAACTCACCGTTTGCATTGGCAGCTCCTGCCACGTCAAAGGCTCCAAGTCGGTCATCGAACAGTTACAGTCGCTGATTGCCGCCAACAACCTCGGCGATAAGG
>DVHA01000308.1 GCA_018712425.1 Candidatus Faecivivens stercoravium
TTTGTCGATAACCTCGACCGTCCCGCGGCTGACCCGCACAATCCCTTCTGAGGTAAAGTACCGCAGCATCCGGGAGACGACCTCCCGGGCGGAACCCATATACCGGGCGATCTGGTCGTGGGTGAGCTTTAAGACCGGCCCGTCCTTCTCCGACTCTTCCAGGAGGAAGACCGCCAGCCTCTGGTCAAACCGCATGAACAGGATCTGCTGCATCACCCAGACCGCATCCGACAGCCGTCCGGCGGCTGAGGAGAGGGCAAAGTTTTCGGCGTAGAGGTTTTCCCTCGCCACCCCGGCGAATTCCGGCCCGTCGATCACCAGGAGGGAAGAATCCTCCTCCGCGTCGATCATCACGTCAAGGGAGAAGGTCCGCAGGGCGCAGGGGGCCGAGAGGATGCAGACCTCCCCGGGGAAGGCCCGGAAGAGGGTGATTTCCCGCCCCTCCTCCGACAAAAGGTACCCCCGCAGGCACCCGCTCTCCACCACCAGCACCCCGGTGCAGCCGCCCATCCCGTGGACATTTTCCCCCTTTTCATAGCGGGCGGGATGGGTGGCGGCGCAGAGCCGGTCCTGCTGGGGGGCGGTCAGCTTGTCCCAGAAGGGGAAGTACTGGCGGAAGAAGATAGGGCAGTCTTTTTTATTCATGGGGATTCCTTTCTGCAAACGGGGTTATTGCCGCGGTTAAAACGGGTTTCCGGCGCCGTCAACATCCAGCCCGAAGAACTTAAGGGCCTTCTGGATGGTCAGGTCCCAGAACCGCCATTCGTGCTTATATCCCGGGATGGTCTCGAAGGTGGCCTCCAGCCCGATTTCGCCCGCGTACTGCCGGAAGTCCTTAAAAGCGGGGTAGAGCATATCGTCCTCCCCGCAGGCAAAGTAGAGCCGCGGCAGCTCACCGGTTTTCGCCTTTTCCTTCACGATTTCCCAGGTGTTTTCCGGCCCGGCGAGGAAGCCTTCCTTCCCGCCGTAGTTGGGGAAGGATTTCTGCGTCCGCTCCCAAAGCCCCGGTTCCTTTTCGGCCGTCTCCGCGAAATTCCGGGGAGCCGCCGACAGACAGGCAGCCGCCGCGAACTTCTCCGGATGGTTGAAGGCGTAGACACAGGTCCCCCGCCCGCCCATCGACAGCCCGGCGATGAAGTTATCCTCCCGCTTGTCGGACGCGGGGAACCAGCCGTAGACAAGCGGCATCAGCTCGTCAAACAGGAAGTCGTACATATTGTACCCCAGCCCGTAGGTCGGCCAGTTGCCGTAGTTGGTGTTCATCCCGTTGGGACAGACGACGATCAGGTCCTTTTCGCAGGCGTAGAGCTCGATGTTCGATTTCCGCAGCCAGTCGGTGTGGTCGCCGAAGGTGCCGTGCAGCAGCCAGAGCACCTTGTATTTCTTCCCGGAGCCGTAAAATTCCGCCGGGCTCTCCTTCCAGGGCTTGTCCGGCAGGATGACGGTGATTTCGGTGTTGCCAGAAAGGCAGCTGGACTGGAAGTTGAAGGTCATCAGGGACATAGTGGGTTCCTCCTTTACGTTTTGAGTAAGCAATAAAAACTTTAAGCGGGTTCGAAGCGCAATTTTGCCGAGCTCTGTCTCGCGGGAACGGCGGCTGGCAAATCTGGGTCCAGGGGGCTGTGCCTCCTGGCGGATTCCAAAGGCAGAGCCTTTGGTCCATCCAAGTGAAACTTGGCGGATTCTTAAGGCAGAGCCTTAAGGAGGTGCCTTAAGGGCACCGATACAAATATTCATTGCTTAATTTGCTGTTTAATATTTCGAAAGTTACAGCATCCGCCCGATAAAATCGGCAATCTTCTTAAGCAGTTCCGGGCTCCAGAAGCTCCCCTCGTGTTCGGCTCCCCGCACCCGGATCAGTTCGGTGTGGACGCCGTGGCGGGCGAGGGTCTCGGCCATCACCTCGCTCTGCTCATAGGGGACGACGGGGTCTTTGTCCCCGTGGACCAGCAGGAACGGGGGATAGGGTTTGTCCGCGACCATCCCGATCGGGTTGATGGCTGCGAGCCGCATCTTCTGTTCTTCCGGCGTCTCGCCCAGCAGGCCGTAAAACAGCTTCCGGTCATGGCCGTCCAGCGGCTGTTCCTTTGCCTGTTCCAGCACGCCGTTTAGCAGCTTCGGCGCGTCCGCCGGGCCGAAGCAGTCGACCACCATCCGCACATGGTCTGACTGCTCAGGGTACTCATCGGTCCGGTAAGCCGGGTCGCCGCCGGTCAGCCCGGCCAGCAGCGCGGTGTTCCCGCCGGACGAGGTGCCCCAGATGCCGATCCGATGGGGGTCGACCTTATATTCCTCCGCCTTTTCCCGCAGGAACCGGATGGCCGTCTTGACGTCCTCCAAAAATGCCGGGGCGCGGTGGCCGTCCAGCGCCGAGCGGTGGGTGAGGGTGGCGACGATGTACCCCAGCTGGGCGAAGCGGGAGAGCTGGGGGATTTCATAGTAGATGTTGGGGCTGGTCCATCCGCTCCCCTGGACAAAGACGATGGTCGGATAGTTCCGGCCGTCGTCCAGCCGCCTGGCGGCCTGGGGGAAGATAAGGGTCATCTTCAGTTCCGGGTGCGCCGTCGAATAAGAGATATCCGGCAGGACCTCCGCCAGCCCGCTGAACAGGGGGTTGTTGTCGATTTCGCTGTAAATTACCTTCGCCATAGTGCCTCCTTACTCGGTATAGAGCTGCTCCGGGTCAAACCGGACGCCGAAGGCGCCTTTCCCGGCATGATAGCTGTTGCCGCCGAACGCCGCCTCCTGGGGTTCGCCCTTGACCGTGCCGTTTAGAATCCCTTCGCAGACATCAATCGCGTCCTGGTTGATGGAAGCCGGCATCGGCATGCAGTTGACGTTTGCGGCATAGCCGATATGCCCGTTGTAATCCCGGTCGTAATAGGGTTCGAGGGCACGGAGTTTCTTCGCGGTGGCCAGCAGGGTATCCACCCCCGACTTCGGCTTTTTCGAGCCGGAGGAGGAGAGGAGGGTATTCCCGTTGCAGGCGTCGCCGGTGAAGATGATCCGCTCCCGGACGTCGAGGAAGGAGAGCCCGCCGGGGGTATGGCCGGGGGTCTCGTAGACGACGACCTTCCGCCCGCCGAGGTCGAGGATGTCCCCTTCATGGAGGGGCTTCAGCTGGGGCAGCTTGTCAAACCCCTTCACATCCTCTTCGGTGACCGAAAAGAGCCCGCCGCTCATCCCGTTCATGATGGTCACATACCCCTGCCGCTGCTCGCGGGTCAGGGTCCGCGCCATCTCGAAGTCGTCGGGGTGCAGCCACACCTCGTCAAAAAAGCCGATGCCGCCCACATGGTCGACATGCCCGTGGGTGCAGACGACTCTCAGCGGCTTTTCCGTGATGCCGCGGACGAGGGCCGCGACGTCGAAGGTCCCGGTGCCGGTGTCAATCAGCAGGGCCTTGTGGGCCCCTTCCAGCAGGAACATCGCGTCCATCCCGTACTCGTTGATGCACCAGGTGCCCTTCGCGATCATCGTCACAATCGGGGTTTGAATCTGCATAAAAATATCATCCTTTCCTGTCAGAAAATGGTTATGTCATTACATACCAGTATACCCGAACCGGCCGGATTTTGCAAGAGGGAAACTTTACAATGATATATTTCCCTGCGGGAAATATGGTATATCGCCTGAACGGCGATAGGATATCGCGCTTCGCGCGGTGATATACGGCCCGCCGGGCCGTATGAAGGATGGAAATGCGCCGCATTTCTCCATTGAATAAAAAAGCTTTCCGGAAAGTGGGAACGGCAATTGACCGCAAATCTTTCCGGAAAGCTTTTTAAATCGTCCCGCAGGGACACCTTCATATTCCCCGCAGGGGAATATATCACCGCGCCCTGCGCGATATCACATTGTCCCACGGACAATATATCATATTGCCGAACAGGCAATCTATCATTTTACTCCATTCCTTCTTTTTTATAAATCTCCCTCAACCTTTCCCCCGTCGCCCGCATGCTCCGGCTCTGGGCCGTCCGCATCCCGGCCTCAGTGAGGGAGGGGAGGGAGCCGTCCAGCATCGCCCGGGCCTTTTTTACAAACTCCCCGTCGTTCCCGGCCATGTAGACGTTCTCGCCGTCGGTGAGCCACCCGCTGTAAACCGGGATATCCCGCAAGAGCGCCGGGATGCCGCAGGCCAGCGCCTCCAAAACGACGATCCCTTCGGTCTCCTCGCTCGAGAGGAAGGCGAACAGGTCGGCCCCGCAGTAAGCGTCCCGGAGTTCCGCCTGGCTGACAAACCCGGGGAAGAGACAGTTTTGGGGCGCTGTCTCAATTGCCTGCCGGATTGCGAGGGGGACCATTGAGAGGGGCGTATGCCCGAACCAGATAAACCGGCATTCCGGCATCTGCCTTGCCATTTCGACAAACTCCGGCAGCCCCTTCCGCTCGATAAAGTGCCCGGCGGAGATGATGACCTTTTCGCTGTCCCCGATCCGGTATTTGTCCCGGAACCGCCGCCTCGCTTTCGCCGATGGGGCGAAGAAACGGGTGTCAATCCCGTTGGAGAGGGAATAGATGGGCTTTTTGATGCCGTAGCTTTTCAGGAGCCCTCTGGAGTAGTCGGTCGGGGTGATGACCACGTCCCCGAGGTTGTAGCAGAAGGTAATCCATTTCTTGAAAAGCGGGGCCAAAAGGTTTGACCCGATAAACGAGTTTTTAAAGTCCTCCATCGTTGAGTGCCCGTAGTAAACGACCTTCCGGCCCTTTTTCCGGGCGAGGATAGCCGTCAGCGCCGCGTCGGGGAAGACGGTGTTTAAATGGATCGGGCCCTCGTCCTCCCACTTGTCGGTGGTGGCGACCCCTGCCTCCGAAAGCATCATCCGCTGGTGGAGGATAGCCTGCCCGACGCCGCTTTTGGCGACCAGTGACATCGAACCGGTATAGATCTGGACTTTCATGTTGATGACCCCTTTCTGCCGCGGCAGCCGCTTCCCGCCGGCCGCCTTATCTATCTTTGCCGGGCTTTACCCGATCAGTTTCAGAAGCTGCTGCCAGAGCACCGTCAGCCCCAGGCTGTACGCCGCAATCCCGAACGGCTTGCAGAGCAGGATTATCGCCGTGAACACCTTCCATTTCATCCTGGTTGTCCCGGCGAGGTAGCAGAGGAAGTCGTCCGGCGCCACCGGCATCGCGATGGCGACCGCGAGGAGTCTGGTAAACGTCTTTTTCTCGCTCGTCCAGTGGTCGTATTTGTTGATCAGCTTTTCCGAGAAGAGCTTGTGCATCAGCGGCCGCCCGCAGACCTTCGCAATCCCGAAGGCGAGGAGCGACCCGGCGCAGATGCCGATGTAGTTGAGGGCGAACCCGCCCCAGGCCCCGTACATCATCACCCCGACCAGGCACCCTAAGCTCCCCGGCAGGATCGGCACCACCACCTGCACCGCCTGGAAGAGGACGAAGACGATGATCCCGGCGGCCCCGAGCCCGGTGACAAACGCACTCATCGCTTCCGGGGAGGTGAAGAGCCCCGCCTTCCATCCGGCGATGATCAGGCCGATGCTGGCGATCAGCCCGACGGCCGAGACGATCTGCATGACCTTTTGTATCGTACGGTTATCCATGGTTCTCTCCATCTTTCCCTTTCTCCCTTTCCCCGTTATCCGGATGATACCGGTTTTCTATTCAATCGTCAGGTCCAGTGACCCGGTAAAGTTTTCCATCTCCACTATGATATAATTGCTGGCGGCGGGCAGCTGGATGGTCCCGGTATACATCCCCGCCGTGTCGCAGAGGATTTCCGGTTCTTCGGCCCCGGACTGGAAGACCAGCCGGACCGTCCCCGCGTCGGATTCTATCTTACAGGATACGGAGAGTTCGTCTCCGCCTTCCCGTTCCAGCGCCGTCCCGCCGAAGAGGACCTCTTCGCCGGAAAAGCCTTCGTAATCGGCCGCGTAGCTTCCCACATAGCTGTCGGCGCCAAAACTGCGTTCCCCCTCTAAATCCCCGCTGCCGGTCAGCGTCGCTTCGCCGGCGGCCTGCAAGACCTCATTGTACCGGCCGAGGACCTGGTCCTTGGAACAGCCCGCCAGCGGCAGGAGGCAGCAGGCGATCAAAAAGAAGGTGATCGCTTTTTTCATAGCTGCACCCCCTGGAAGGCCGGAAGGATCCAGAACATCGCGCTGGCCGAGAGGAGCATCATCCCCGGCAGGCCCATGATGTCATCCTGCCGGCCGGTGTCGTGGAGGCCGTGGGCCATGACCACCTTTTGATAGAGCAGCCGGGCGATCAGGCAGCCGATGACGGCGCCCAGCGTGTTGGTGATGAGGTCGTCGACGTCGGTGAGCCGCCCGCTGAACATCTGGGCCATTTCAATCGCAAAGGAGAAGCAAAGCCCCGCGAGCGCCGTCCGTTTGACGCTCCTGAGTTTCCGCCAGAGCAGCGGGGCGAAGACCCCAAAGGGGATGAACATCACGACGTTTAAGAGGCTGTCCATCAGGTACTGGGGTGTATCTTTCATGACCCCCAGCACCGGCACCAGCTGGAGCCGCGGCCGGAAGGCGAAGTTCCCGGCGTCCGGCAGGCCGGTGGCCGAGTAGACGGCGCAGAGGTAGACGGCAAAGGTGAGCAGCATCCCTTTCCGGACGGCGGGCATATTCCGCCTGAACAGCTCCCAGCCCAGCAGCATCGCCGGCAGCAGCAGCACCGAAACCGAAACGCTTTCAACCCCAATTGTGTACAGACGGACCATCGTCCTGCCCCCTTTCTGAAACGATACCGGGGGCTTCCGGTTTGGGATGTCCCTCAGTACATCTTTATTATATCAGCCGGGGGAGGAGTTCGCTATCGATTTCCCTTACAGTTTCGTCCGGTTCCTTACAATCCGGTAAGGTAAGCATTTCCTCCAGGACGACTTCGCCGCTTCCGGCGTAGGCCCCGGCCAGTTTTAAACCTATCGCGAGGATGAAGCGCAGGTCCCGGGCGATCGACGGATCTTCGGCCGCGTATCGGATGTGGGCGGCGTCTAGGATCTCGGACACCGGGAGGTCTTTCTCGGCTTCCAGCCCGTCCGGCGGGATATAGCCGTGGAAAGCGGCGCTCATCTTCTGTTCGTAGCTGATATGGGCCGACAGCGTCCCCGGGTAATCGGGGTTGTGCGGCCAGGTGAAGCAGTCGGCGGCGTAGTGGCAGATCTTTCCCAGCCGGAAGAAATCCTTAAGGCTCCTGGCGCCGTCTGCCGGCAGCTTCCGCATCAGCCGTGCCGCCTTCCGCGAGGCGAGGGGGTAGTTGTGCCCTTCCAGCTGTTCGGCCGTCCGGCGGCAGAAGTGGGAGGTAAAGGCGATGTCCGGCTCGACGTTCCCCCAGAGGAAGGCGGCCTTCGCGGCCCCGCGGATGTTAAATTCCCGCGAGAGAAGTTTCCCTAAACGGATGTGGCAGTTGAATTGCATCTGGATCGCTCCTTTTCTATCGGATACGCTGCCGGATTGCTGCCGGACAGCCTTTTTTGTTCTGCCTCTATTGTAAACTTTTTCTTTTTAAAATCCAATGAGGCGGAACTTTAAGGTTTTATTAAAACTCCTATAACAGCTTTTAACCCCTCCCTATTCAAGATAACAGGGTAAAGGAAAGTTTACCGGAAGGGAAGGTAAGCCCCGGGCAAAATCTGTCTGTCTGTCCCATATTTTACCCGGAAACGCGCTCATTTTCAGTACAGGAAGGGTACATTTTTGAGACCGGATGGGGGACGTAGGGTTTGATATGCCGGTGATTGAAATGTGGTATTTTTACTACAACAAAACAATATTTGAAGCATTGAATGTTTATTTCGCTGCCCTTAAGGCAGCGACCAAGGGTTCCCCTTGGATGGGACCAAGCTTCGCCTGGACGGACCAGGACCCTCGCGGGCCCTGGACCCGCTGTTTGACGCAGCCGTGTCTCCCGCTCCCCCGTGTGTGAGACCGTTCGTCAAGCGAACGGTCTTCGGGATGTTGACTGGACGTTTGGAAAGTTTATATTGTTGTAGTAACAGTTAATCCATCCCT
>DVHA01000309.1 GCA_018712425.1 Candidatus Faecivivens stercoravium
CCCCGGAAACCATCCTCGGCAGCCTTCCGCAGGCAGACGCGCTGGCGGAAAAGCTGGATATCCCGGTCGCCGCTACTGCCCTGGACGCTTCCCTCTGGAAGGCGCTCCCGCCGGAACGCCGGGCATTGATACCGGCCCCCTTTATCCTCACCCGGCGGGTCAGGCTCCCCTGGGAAGAAAAATAAGCGGGCAGAGGAAATAAGTGCATGGCCCGGCCATGAAAGGAAGAGAAAACGTGTTTAAGCTGATTTTTGATGAAGCGCGCTGCAAAGGCTGCGGGCTCTGCGTCCACGCCTGCCCGAAGGGCGTGCTGGCGCTTAAAAAGGATATTTTAAACGATAAGGGCTACCACCCCGCCGGGGCGGCCCGTCCGGAAGACTGCATCGGGTGCAGGAGCTGCGCCCTTTTCTGTCCCGACGTGGTGATCACCATCCTCCGGGAAGAAGCGGAAGAGAAAGGGAGGGGATAAGATGGCTAAAAAATACCTGATGAAAGGGAACGAGGCAATGGCGGAGGCGGCCCTGCGGGCCCACTGCCGCCACTTCTTCGGCTACCCGATCACCCCCCAGACCGAAGTCGCGGCCTATATGGCGAAGCGGATGCCGAAGCTGGGCGGCACCTACCTCCAGGCGGAGAGCGAAATCGCCGCCGTCAATATGGTCCTCGGGGCGGCGGCCGCCGGGGTGCGGGCGATGACCTCCTCCTCCTCGCCGGGGATCTCCCTCAAGACCGAGGGGATCTCCTACATCGCCGCCTCCGACCTTCCGGCGCTGATCGTCAACGTCATGCGGGGTGGCCCCGGCCTCGGCGGCATCCAGCCCTCCCAGTCGGATTACTGGCAGGCGACCAAGGCCCCCGGTCACGGGGACGCCCAGCTTCTGGTCTACGCCCCGTCGTCGGTGCAGGAGATGGTCGACCTGACCATCCGCGCCTTTGAGACGGCCGAGCGCTACCGGATGCCGGCGATGCTGCTGGCCGACGGGATGCTGGGCCAGATGATGGAGCCGGTCACCTTCCCGGACGAAGTCCCTCTGCCGGCGGACAAGCCCTGGGCGCTGACCGGGACCAAGGAACAGCGGGACCCCAACATCGTCAACTCCCTCTACCTCACCCCCTCCCAGCTGGAAGCGATTGTCAAAGACCGGTTTAAGCGGTATGAACTGGTGAAGGCGCGGGAGGTGCTCTTCGAGGAATACCGGATGGACGGGGCGGAGATCGTCCTCGTCGCCTACGGGGCGACCGCCCGGATCTGCAAGGCAGCGGTCGACGCCGCCCGGGAAGAAGGGATCCCGGCGGGGCTGTTCCGTCCGGTCACCCTCTGGCCCTTCCCGGAGAAAGAACTTTCCGCAATCAGCGGGAAAGCCGGGCAGATGCTGGTAGTCGAGATGAGCATGGGCCAGATGGTCGAAGACGTGCGGCTGGCGGCAAACGGCCGCTGCCCGGTTTCCTTCTACGGCCGGACCGGCGGGATGATCCCGTCCCCCGGCGAAATCGCGGCGGAAATCCGGAAACTGGCCGGAATGAAAGGGGTGGACTGAAATGGCGGTACTGTTTCAGAAGACAAAGGGCCTGACCGACAAGGAGACCCATTACTGTCCCGGCTGCACCCACGGGATCGTCCACCGGCTGGTGGCCGAATCGCTGGAGGAGCTGGGGGTTTTAGGGGACGCGATCGGCGTCTGCCCGGTGGGCTGCGCGGTCATGGCCTACGATTACTTTAACTGCGACATGGTCGAAGCCCCCCACGGCCGGGCCCCGGCCGTCGCCACCGGCATCAAGAGGGCCAGGCCCGGGAACGTCGTCTTCACCTACCAGGGGGACGGCGACCTTGCCGCCATCGGCACCGCCGAGACGGTCCACGCCGCCGCCCGGGGGGAAAACCTGACGGTGATCTTCATCAACAACGCGATTTACGGGATGACCGGCGGCCAGATGGCCCCGACCACCCTGCCGGGCCAGGTGACCCAGACGACCCCTTACGGCCGGGACGTAAACTATTCCGGCTTCCCGGTGCGGGTTTGCGAGCTGCTGCGGGAGGTGGACGGCGTCGCCTACGCCGAACGGGTGGCGGTGAACACCGTCCCCCACATCCTGAAGGCGAAGGCCGCCATCAAAAAGGCCTTCCGGAACCAGCTGGACGGAAAAGGCTTCTCGATCGTCGAGGTGCTCTCCACCTGCCCGACCAACTGGGGGATGACGCCGGTGGAGGCGCTTAGCTGGGTCGAGGAAAAGATGATCTCCTACTATCCCCTCGGGGTCTATATCGACCGGAATGTCCACCACGGCGGAAAGGAGGGGCAGGCATGATCTTAAACCTCCTGATTGCCGGCTTCGGCGGGCAGGGCGTCCTTTTTATGGGCAAGGCGGCAGCCGAAACGGCAATGCTCACCGGGAAAGAAGTCTCCTGGCTGCCCAGCTACGGCCCTGAGATGCGGGGCGGGACCGCCAACTGCTCGGTCTGCATCGATGATAAGCCCATCAGCTGCCCGCTCATTACCGAGCCGGAGACGCTGGCGGTGTTAAACGGCCCTTCCTTCGATAAATTCATCGGGGCGGTCAAACCCGGCGGCAGGGCGTTTATCGACTCGTCCCTCATCCAGAAAAAGACCGGACGGGCGGATATCGCCGCCTTTTACATCCCCGCCGCCACCCTCGCCGAGGAGGCGGGGATGAAGGGGCTGGGCAATATTGTCATGCTGGGCGCGATCGCGAAGGAAACCGGCTTTGCGCCGCTGGAGACGCTGGAAGAGGCGATCCGGGCGGTGGTCCCGGCCTCGAAATCCGCCCTCATCGACGCGAACATCCGGGCGCTCCACCTGGGCTATGGGTACGGCGGATGAGGTGGGAGGCCCTCATCACCCCGCTGACCGAGGCAGAATCCCTTTCCCGCCTCCGGGGCGCGGCGGAAGCGCTCGGGGACTGGTACAAAGAAAACGCCCGCCACCTCCCCTGGCGGGAGCGGGAGCCGCAGGAAAGCTATCCCTACCGAGTGTGGGTGTCGGAGAT
>DVHA01000310.1 GCA_018712425.1 Candidatus Faecivivens stercoravium
GCCTGCTGGTACTGGCCCATCCCGAAGATCTTCTCGCCGTCGCGGCTCTCGAACTTGACGTTCAGTGAATATTCGCTCCCGCCGATGACCCCTTTCCAGGTGCGGTTGATAACTTTGAGGCAGCGGCTCTCCTTCGAGATGGTGCCGTCGTAGCTGCGGTAGTACTCCCGCAGGATCACTTCCCCATCCTTAAAGAAGGTGATGACGCCGGCGTGGTTGACCTCGGCCTTAATCCGGCCGTTTTCGATGGCCGCCTTTTCCCGCTTGTCCCAGCTGCCGTCGCCCACCCAGTGGTCGACTTCTTCAACCGTCACTTTGCCGCCGGTGTGGGAAACCTCCTCGGTCAGCGCCCAGCCGTTCCCGGTGAACGCCCCCTGCATCGTCGCGCGGACCCGGAGGGAATCGGTCCCCCAGGGTTCAATCCGGACCATTTCGCCCGCTTTATAGAAGGCGAGCGCGCCATTTTCGTTTACAAATCGCATGGTAAGTGGCTCCTTTCTCAAAATGTACGGAAATCCTTTTTTTGCCGCGTTGCCTTTCCCGCTGCCGAGCGACACACATCCTTTCGAGACCGGCCTTCCACGGCCGGTCTTATGCGGTAGGAACGGGAGATGTGGCCGCGGCGGACAGCGGGTCCAGGGCCCTGCGGGTCCTGGCAGAGTCCAGAGACAGAGTCTCTGGTCCCATCCAAGGGGAACCCTTGGTCGCTGCCATAAGGGCAGCGAAATTAACATCCGTGCCCAGTCTTGTTCCCGGTTGGTTTGTATGATACAATTATACTGTAAATGCCGCCGGCTGTCTCCGGTTATCCTCCGGAAAACCGGTACGATCCTACTTTTTTGACAGGAGTTTTTATGAAAACACAGTATGATTTCGCCCACACCCGCGAGGCCCGCGTCCACGGCAGCGCCCGGGTGCCCTTCGGGCTGTATGAAAACCGGATGCCGGAGATGTACGGGAATGTCCCGGCCCACTGGCACGAGGAATTTGAGTTAAACGAGGTCCGGGAAGGGAGAGGAATCCTCTTGCTCGACGGGGAACGGTACGCCGTCGCCGCCGGGGACATCCTCATCATCCCGCCGAACGCCCTCCACGCCGCCTACCCGGAGAGGGGGTCGGTTTTCCACTACGACGCCCTGGTCTTCCACCCGTCGATGCTGGGGGGCGGGGTCGACCGGAGCGTCACCGACTGCGTCAACCCGCTGGTGCGGGGGGAGCTGCCGGGCGGGCCGCTCGTTACCCCCGCCAGAGAAGGGTATCCCGCGATTCTGGCCGCCGTCCGGCAGGTCTTCGCGGCCGCCCGGCAGAACACCGCCCGGGACGACCTGCTGCTCAAAAGCGGGCTTTTGCAGCTGGTCTACCTGCTGGAAGCGGACGGCCCGCCCCGGCCGCGGGCGGAAGAGCGGCTGGACCACCAGCGGATCCGCCCGGCCCTCTCCTACCTGGCGGAACACTACGCCGAACCGGTCACCGTCGGGCAGTTGGCGGGCTACTGCAACCTCAGCAAGAGCTACTTTATGGGCTGCTTCAAGCGGGCGACCGGCATGAGCGCGATGGAGCACCTCTGCCAGCTGCGCATCCGGGCCGCCTGCGAGGCGCTGGGGAAGACCAGCCGCGGCGTTTCGGAAATCGCCGCCGACTGCGGCTTCCAGAACCTTTCGGGCTTCAACCGCCAGTTTAAAAAGCGGGTCGGATGCAGCCCCGCTCAGTACCGCCGGTCGGCTGCCCGGCCGCCGGAAGGGGAGGGGAAGGGGTAAAACGCTGCGTATTTATGCGCATTTGCCAAAATACTGAGCAGAATCGAAAATCTATTGCAAACCCTGTCCGCTTTGCTTTATAATGGAGGGGACGGAGGAAGTCTTCTATTTCGTTGTTCCGGCTATTCAGGTAAGCACGACCTCAACAGGCTCCATCTCTGAGGGAGGCTGAGACTGTCGAAAAACAAGTTTGGCGGAAACGTAAAAATCGGCGCTGGCGTTAAAATTACGACGAAACGTGCGACGATCAGAAGTTTAGGATCAAACCCTTTTTAAAGGGTTTGCGGGAATGGAAGGGGCAGAGCCCCTTCCCAGGCACCCAGTTACCGTACTTCCGAAGCTGACCACAGCTTTGCCACTGACAACGAAGCGTGCGCAGCACCCAAAAAATACTCAAAAAAGACTTTTTCGGCAAACTGAGGCTCCATCTCTGAGGGAGGCTGGGGGTTGTGTGTCTTTCCCAGATTCTGCAAAAACAGGAATAAACCGATCTGTAAATCCATCACCATTAGAAAGGAGCGGTATTTTATGCAAATCCGCAATCTGCGCGTAAACCACCTCGAAAACCCCCTGGGCTTCGAGACCGATCTGTTGACCCTCTCCTGGGTCGCCGAATCGGACGGCGGCAAAAAGGCGTCTGCCCGGGTGGAGATCGCCTCCGGCCCCGATTTCAGTGAAATCCTCTACGACTCCGGGATGCAGGCCGGTATCGACGGCGTCGCCTTCCACCCGGAAATCGCCCTCGCCCCCCGCACCCGCTACTACTGGCGGGTGACCGAGACGGCGGTCAACGGCGACACCGGCAGTTCCGAAACCGCCTGGTTCGAGACCGGCAAGCGGGACGAGCCCTGGGCCGCCCGGTGGATTGCCGCCCCCTTTGACAAAGAGGTTTCGCCGCTGATGAAGACCACCTTCTCCGGCAAAGGGGTCAAGGCCGCCAGAGCTTATGTCTGCGGGCTCGGGAGCTACGAGCTCTACATGAACGGGGAAAAGGTGTCGGACGAGCTGCTGGCCCCCGGCCACCACAGCTACGATTTCTGGCTCCAGGCCGCCGCCTACGACCTCACCCCTTACTTAAAGGAGGAAAACGCCCTCGGGGCGATGCTGTCGGCTGCCTGGTACAAGGGCCGGTTCGGCTTTGACGGCGGGTTTACCGACATCTACGGCGACAGGATGCGGATGATCTGCGAAATCCACCTGACGATGGAGGACGGGAGCGAACAGGTGATCGGGTCGGACGGAAACTGGCTCTGCAAGCCTTCCCCGGTTGTAAAATCGGCCATCTACTACGGCGAGGACTTCGACGCCAGGGCCTATGACCCCGACTGGGCAATGCCCGGCAGCACCGACGGCTGGGAGAAGGCGGTCGCCGTCGAGAATGACCTGGGCGAACTCCACGACCGGTACAGCCCCGCCGTCCGCGCCCACGAGTCCTTCAAACCCACCCTCATCCGGACGCCGAAGGAGGAGTATGTCCTCGACTTCGGCCAGAACATGGCCGGGTGGGTGGAATTTGACCTGCCGGCGCTGGAGCCCGGCAGCACCGTCAAGCTCTCTTACAGTGAAGTGATGCAGGACGGCTGCTTCTACCGGGACAACCTCCGCACCGCCGAGGCCCAGTACACCTACATCTCCGACGGCAAGCCCGCCCATGTCCGCCCCCACGGCACCTTCTACGGCTTCCGGTATGTGAAGGTGGAGGGGATTGTCCCCGACCCGGAGGCGTTCACCGCCCGGGCGATCTACTCCGACCTCACCGAGACGGGGAAGATCAAGACGAGCGACCCCCTCCTCAACCGCCTCTTTAAGAACGCGATGTGGGGCCAGAAGTCCAACTTCGTCGACGTCCCCACCGACTGCCCCCAGCGGGACGAGCGGATGGGCTGGACCGGCGACG
>DVHA01000311.1 GCA_018712425.1 Candidatus Faecivivens stercoravium
TCCGGCAGCAGAAGCGGGGGGACCTGGAAGCGCGGCTGGCCGTGATGGAGGAGGACCCCGTCCGGCCGGTCATCATGATCCACCAGAACACCTTTTCCGAACCGGTTTACAGCGGCGCCCAGATGTTTTATGGGAGTGAAAACGCCGCTTCCCAGGCACTGGCCGATTCGGTGCGGCAGAGCGTCGTTTCCCTCCTCCAGCCGGACAATACGCGGGAGTTAAAACCGGCGCCGTCGGATGTCTGGATTCTGCATCAGACCACCGCGCCGGTGGTGATGGCCGAGTGCGGCTTCCTCTCCAACCCCGAGGAATGCGCCCGGCTGAACGACAGGGATTACCAATGCCGGATGGCGTTCGCGGTGGCGGCGGGGGTTGCCGGATGGGCGGAAGATGGGGCATAGGATTTAAGTACTTTTTTAGATTATTTTTTGGGTGCTGCGCACGCTTTGTTTCGGGTGGAGCAGCTGTGGACAGCTTCGGAAGTACGGAAAGTGGGTGCCTGCCAAGGAGCTCTGCTCCTTGGATGCTCGCCAGCCCTTTAAAAAGGGCTGGACCCTAAACTTCTGATGCCGCACGTTTCTTCGTGATTACAGCGCCAGCGCCGAATTTTACGTTGAATCATGTTTTTCTTAGACTGTATGGCCCGGAAGGCGGAAAAAGAGGGAAGAGAGATGGCAAAAAAACGGGAAGTGTACATCTGTGGGGAATGCGGCTACGAGACGCCGAAATGGCTGGGGCGGTGCCCCTCCTGCGGAACCTGGAACAGTTTTACGGCGGTGAGCCCGCTGGGGGGCGAATCCTCCGCCCTCTCCCGCAGCCGGGCCCAGGCGGCAAAGCCTGCGCCGGTCAGCCCGATTACCGCCGACGCCGGGGCGGATGAAATCCGCTACCGCACCGGGATGCCCGAGCTGGACCGGGTGCTGGGCGGGGGGCTGGTCAAAGGGTCAGTCCTGCTGATCGGCGGCGAGCCGGGAATCGGCAAATCGACCCTCCTTTTGCAGATCTGCCAGAAGCTGGGGGAAGATGAAAAGGTGCTCTACGTCTCGGGGGAGGAATCGGCGGCCCAGCTGCAAATGCGGGCCAGACGCCTCCATGTGGACGCCGGGGGGCTTTTCGTCCTGGCCAGCGGCGACCTCGATACCGTCCTCGCCACCATCACGGCCGAGCGGCCGAAGGCGGTGGTCATCGACTCGATCCAGACAATGATGCTTTCGGCGGTCGGCTCCTCCGCCGGGAGCGTCGCCCAGGTGCGGGAGTGCGCCGCCGCCCTGACGGCCGCCGCCAAAGAGAGCGGCATCCCGGTGATTTTAGTGGGCCATGTGACCAAAGAGGGGAGCATCGCCGGGCCCCGGACGCTGGAGCATATGGTGGACGCGGTGTTCCAGTTTGAAGGGGAGCAGAACCACGCCTACCGGATGCTCCGGGCGGTCAAAAACCGGTATGGGGCGACCAATGAGCTGGCGGTCTTCGAGATGAAGGAAACGGGGCTGAAAGAAGTGCCGAACCCCTCGGCGATGCTCCTCTCCGAGCGGCCGGAGGGGGTGTCGGGCTCCTGCGTCGTCTGCGTTTTGGAGGGGAGCCGGCCAATCCTCGCCGAGGTGCAGGCGCTGGTCACCAAATCCGCCCTCGCCTCCCCCCGGCGGATGTCGACCGGCTTTGACCACAACCGGATGAGCCTGCTGCTGGCCGTCCTCGAGAAGCGGGCCGGGTATACCTTTTCGGCGCTGGATGCCTATGTAAACGTCGTCGGCGGGCTGTGGCTGGACGAGCCAGCCTCCGACCTGCCGATCGCGCTGGCCCTCACCTCCGCCCTCCGGGACCGGCCGATCCCCCAGGGGATGCTGGCAATCGGCGAGGTGGGGCTTGCGGGCGAGGTCAGAAGCGTCATCCGGCTGGAGGACCGGGTGCGGGAGGCCGAGCGGCTGGGGTTTACCCACTGCCTTGTTCCGGCGTCGTCGCTGAAGGGGATGGATACCAGCCGGTATTCCATCCGGATTACCGGGGTCAAAGACGTCGTTTCGGCCCTCCGGGCGGTGGCGGCGGCGGAAAAAAGCGCCGGTGCGCCTGAACGGTAAGGAATGTGAAGTATCTGCCGAAGAAGCTGTTTGCCGAAACGTAAGAACCGGCGCTGGCGCTGAAATTACGAAGGGACGGGCGGCATCAGAAGTTTAGGATCAAACCCTTTTTAAAGGGTTTGCGGGAGTGGAGAGGGCAGAGCCCTTTCCCAGGCGCCTGCCTCCCGTACTTCCGAAGCTTTTCACGGCTGCTCCGCCCGAAACAAAGCGTGCGCAGCACCCAAAAAATACTCTAAAAAAATTCTTCGATAAAACAAAAGTGCCTGCCGGACCCGGCAGGCACTTTTCCTGTTTTACGCAAACTGTGAATAGTAAAGGTTCGCATAGAACCCCTGTTTTGCCAGCAGCTCCTTGTGGGTCCCCTGCTCGACGATGTCCCCGTCCCGGACGACGAGGATGTTGTCGGCGTTCTGGATAGTCGAGAGCCGGTGGGCGATGACGAAGCAGGTCTTCCCCTTCATCAGCTCCCGCATCGCCGCCTGGATCCGGATTTCGGTCCGGGTGTCGACGTTGGAGGTGGCCTCGTCGAGGATCAGCATCTGGGCGTCCAGGAGCATCGCCCGGGCGATGGTCATCAGCTGTTTCTGCCCCTGGGAGATGTTGACGCCGTCCTCGGTGATGACGGTGTCATACCCGTCGGGGAGGGCCATGATGAAGTCGTGGATATGGGCGGCCTTGGCGGCGGCGATCACCTCCTCGTCGGTGGCGTCCGGGCGGCCGTAGGCGATGTTCTGGCGGATGGTGCCGGTGAACAGCCAGGTCTCCTGGAGGACCATCGCGTAGGAGAGCCGCAGGCTCCGCCGGGTGACATCGTGAATCGACTGGTTGTCGATTGAGATGGTCCCCGACTGGGGGTCGTAAAACCGCATCAGGAGGTTTGTCAGGGTCGTCTTGCCGGCGCCGGTCGGGCCGACAATCGCCGTCAGGCTGCCGCCCTCCGCCTTCAGCGAGAGGCCGTGGATGATCTCCCGGTCGGGCCGGTAGCCGAAGCGGATGTCCTTCATCTCGACCTTGCCGTCGTACACCTTCAGCTCCCGCGCGTCCGGGGCGTCGGCCGCCTCCGGCTGCGCGTCCAGGAGCGCGAAGACCCGTTCGGCCGCCGCGAGGGCCGACTGGAGTTCGCTGATGACGTTGGCCAGCTCGTTGATCGGGCCGGAGAACTTGCGGGAGTAGAGAACGAAGGAGGAGAGGTCCCCCAGCGTCAGCGCAAACCGCCCGCCGAAGAGGTATAAAAGCGCCCCGAAGGCGGAAATCAGCGCCAGCGAAAGGTTGTTGATGAAGTTGACCGACGGGCCCATCCCGGCGGA
>DVHA01000312.1 GCA_018712425.1 Candidatus Faecivivens stercoravium
CCATAAGGGCAGCGAAACAAAATCTAATGCCATAAAAACGAAAACTGATTCCCGCGCCGCCAACCGGCATCCAGCAAACTCCACAAAATTTCTATCCCTTATTTTACCATTTTTGAAAGCAAAAATCAAGAGTCCAGGAAAAAGAACAATTCCCCTCGGAAAAGTTTCTGTTAATAGAGTGTAAAATCTGGTATAATGGGGGCATCCAAAGGGAAGGATGGGTGTAAAACGCCCGGGTTTTCCCGTTTGTGCAGAGCCGTCATCTGGGACGGCGTTTTAGAAAGGAATGGAGACTGTTATGAAAAAAAGGATTTTCTGCGCCCTGATGGCAGCCGGTATGATGGCGCTGAGCTTCACCGCGTGCAGCAGCGACGGCGGCTCTTCCTCCAGCACCGATTCCAGCTCCTCCGGCAGCTCTTCCGAGAGCACGGCTTCCGGCAGCAGCGAGACCGCTTCCACCGGCGACACCGCCCCCGGCGTCGACATGGAAGGCGACCCCTACCATGTGACGTTTATGTATTTAAACATCTCCGAAGGGGAAGGATATGACGAGGTTTCGGCCGCGGTCAATGAGCTCTCCCTCTCCGAAATCAATATGGAGACCGAGCTGCTGCCGGTTTCCTACGGGACCTGGGCCTCGACCCTCCAGACGATGCTCGCCTCCAATGAACAGCTCGACCTGTTTATGGACACCATCAACAACGCCCCTACCTCGATCGTCTCCGGCTACATCGCCGACTGGAACGAATATATGGACTATATCCCGGATGTTTCCAGCTATTACGGCGATGAGATGCAGGCGGGCATGGTCGGCGATTTTATGGCGACCATCGGCACCGTCAAGGAACGGCCCAACAACTCCGGCATCATTTGCCGGACCGACATCATGGAGGAGGTCGGCTACTCCCTCGAGGACTTCGCGGACGTCGACCCGGACAACCCCGCCTCCTACGACGTCTTTGACGAGATGTTCGCGGCCGTCAAGGCAGCCTATCCCGACATGACCGCGATTGCCGGGCAGCAGGCGCTGCCGAGCCTGTGCACCTTCGACAGCCTGTCCGACTCCTTCGGCGTGCTGGAAGACCGCGGCCAGACGACCACCGTCACCAACTATTACGAATCCCAGCAGTTTAAGGACCTCGTCACCATCAGCAAGCGCTGGTACGACGCGGGCTACTATTCCGCCGACGCCGTCACCAACCAGGATACCGGCGAGACCCTCTTAAAGGCGGGCAACCTCTTCTCCTTCTTTGTCGGCATCAAGCCCAATACCGCCCAGGAAAAACTGGCCCAGACCGGTTACGAAGTAACGGTCATCCCGGTTGCCGGCCAGACCGTTTATTCTTCCTACGGCTATAACGCCTTTGGCTTCTACCTGGCCAATGCCTCCGAGGATAAGGCGAAGGCCGCCGCTTACTACAACTGGGCTTTCCAGAGCGGCGATTTCCACGACCTCATTAACTGGGGCATCGAAGGGGTTGACTGGGTCGAGGACGAGAACGGCCAGGCGGCCTTCCCCGAAGGGATGGACGGCCAGAACTACCGTTACCACAACGACCTCGGCTGGATCTACCCCAACCAGACCGCCGGCCATACTTGGGCGGGTAACCCCGAAAACATCTGGGAAATGTATGAAGAAGACACCGCCTCCGCTGTCAAGAGTCTGGCGTTCGGCTTCACCTATGACCCCAGCAATGTCACCGACCAGGTCATCGCCTGCACCGCCGTCAACTCCCAGTACCAGAAGACCCTCTGGTTCGGCGCGGTTGACGACGTCGACGCCGCCATCGCCACCTATAACGAGGCGCTGTATGGCGCCGGCCTCCAGACCATCATCGACGAGAAGCAGGCCCAGCTGGACGCCTGGCTCCAGGAAAACGGCAACGCCTGATCCTGTACCGGCTGAGAGCTTAAAACTCCTCTTACAGTTTTCAAATCCCGCAGGTCTTATGCCTGCGGGATTTCAGTTTGTCGAAAAAGTCTTTTTTGAGTATTTTTTGGGTGCTGCGCACGCTTCGTTATCAGTGGCAAAGCCGTGGTCAGCTTCGGAAGTACGGAAACTGAGCGCCTGGGAAAGGGCTCTGCCCTCTCCACTCCCGCGATTTTTTGAAAAAAATCGAGTAAAACTTTTAATTCTGCGCACGTTTCTTTGTAATTTTAACGCCAGCGCCGATTTTTCCGTTTTCCGCCAAATTTTTTTCGACGGTCAGTATCCCGCAGGTTTTACGCCTGCGGGATTTTTTTGTCCTTGCGTGGCGGGGAAAAATCCGGTATAATAAGAATAGAATAGCATGTTTTAAAGGCAATTGAACCGGGATACCCCCACGAAAGGAAGGACAACAGATGGAAAACCGCAGCTATATCCGGATTGAAACAGAAAGCGGCCCCTGCTGGGCGGAGGAAAGGGGCGGGGAGGCCTGCCTCCTGACGGCGGCCCCCTTCTTTGGCGGGGTGGACACCGGCTGGCGCCGGCCGCTGGACGGCGTACGGCTGCTGGCCCCTTTTGAGGGGAACAAGATGGTCTGCGTCGGGAAAAACTACTTCGACCACATTGAGGAGATGAAGGAGGCCTTCGGCGACGGGGTGCCGGAAAAGCCGGTGCTCTTCATCAAGCCCTCGACCTGCGTCAATGACCCGGGCGGTGTGGTTTCCTACCCCGCCGTCTCCCACCGGGTCGACTTCGAGGGGGAACTGGCGATTGTCATCGGCCGCCGGATGACCCATGTACCGGAATCGGAGGCCCTCTCCTATGTCTTCGGCTATACCGTCTGCAACGACGTCACCGCCCGGGACATCCAGAAGGGGGAGGGGCAGTGGACCCGCGGCAAGGCCTTCGACGGCTTCGCGCCCATCGGGCCCCGGATTGTCACCGGGCTGGACCCGGCGGCGCTCACCGTCATCACCCGGCTGAACGGCGTGGAGAAGCAGCGGAGCAGCACCTCCCTCCTCATCCGCGGGGCGGCGGAACTGCTCGCCTTCATCACCGAGGCGATCACCCTGCTGCCGGGGGACGTCGTCCTGACCGGGACGCCGGCGGGGGTCGGGCCGATGGAAAAGGGGGATACGGTCGAGGTCGAAATCCCCGGCATCGGCGTCCTCCGGAATGAGGTGGGGTGAGCGGATGGAACCGGTAACAATTAAAGGATTGACGTTTGGGGCGGGGCTCCCGAAGATCTGCGTCCCGCTGACCGCGCCCACCCTCCCGAAGCTGATTGCCGAGGCGGAAAACGCCGCCGCCCACCGGGGGAAGGACGCCGACCTCTGCGAATGGCGGGTGGACAGCTACATCTACCGGAATACGGCGGCCGTCCGGGAGGCGTTCTGGAACCTGCGGCAGGTGCTGAAAGGCATGCCGCTGCTGGTGACCCTGCGGACCAAATCCGAGGGGGGCGGGGCCGACTGCACCGGGGAGGGGTACCTCTACCGGATTGAGGAGCTGATCCGGCTGCGGCCGGACCTCATCGACATCGAGCTGCTGACCGCCGGCGGCCCGGCCACCCGGGCGGTCTGGGAGGCCCACCAGGCGGGGGTCAAGGTGGTGCTTTCCAGCCACGACTTTAACCGCACCCCCTCCGCCGCCGAGATGATGACCCGGATTGCGAAAATGGATGGGCTGGGGGCGGACCTCTGCAAGATCGCGGTCATGCCCCAGTGCGCGGAGGACGTGCTGACCCTTCTGGGGGTGTCGGTGCAGGCTTCCGCCATCTTCCGGGCGCCGCTCATCACAATGTCGATGGGCAGGCTCGGGGCGGTCAGCCGGCTCTGCGGGAGCCTGTCGGGCAGCGCCGTCACCTTCGGCACGCTGGGGGACGCTTCCGCGCCGGGGCAGCTGCCCGCCGGGCTGATGGCGGAGATTCTGCCCCTGCTGGGCAATGAAGAGTGAAGGATTGAAATGCTCCGCATTTCTCCATCTGATTTTTCAATAGGACATACATAAATAAACAGCAAGCCGGGTACCTGTAACGGTACCCGGCTTGCTGTGCTATTGGAATGGAAGGCTGATGAGGTTAATGGGCGGGGTTCAGACCAGTTCCT
>DVHA01000313.1 GCA_018712425.1 Candidatus Faecivivens stercoravium
TCCAGCGTCATCTCCGAGGTGTCCAGCAGGACCGCGTCCTCCGCCTTTTTCAGCGGCGCGATCTCCCGGTGGGAATCGTCGTAGTCCCGCTTTTCCACATCCCGCAGGACGGTTTCGTAGGTGGTGTCGACGCCTTTTTCCTGGTACTCCTTAAACCGGCGCTCCGCCCGCTTCTCCGCCGAGGCGGTCAGGAAAATTTTGACCGCCGCGTCCGGTAGGACGACGGTGCCGATATCCCGCCCGTCCATCAGGACGTCCTGCGCCCGGGCGATCGACCGCTGGGTTTCCAGCAGGAAGGCCCGCACCCCCGGATGGGCCGAGACCCCCGAAGCGGCTTTGGCGGCGTCCGGCGTGCGGATGGCTTCCGAGACGTCTTCACCGTTTAGAAAGACCCGCTGGGTCCCGTCTACATGCCGCAGGTTCAGGGAGATCTCCGGCAGCAGCTTTTCCACCGCCTCCCGGTCGGTGGGGACTACCCCCGCCCGCAGGGCATAGAGCCCGATCGAGCGGTAGAGGGCGCCGGTGTCGATGTAGAGGTAGCCGAGGTCTTTGGCGACCGCTTTGGCGATGGTGCTTTTGCCGGCGCCGGAGGGGCCGTCAATGGCAACTGAAATCATAAGGACACAACCTTTCATGAAATTGAAGAGTGAGGGTGAAAAGTGATGGTATCGCTTCGCGAGACCCCAATTTTCAGCAGTTAAGCCGGCTTGCCAAAACGCAGGGTTCGGCGCTGCCGCCAAAGTTACGAAGAAACGTGCGGCATCATAAGTTTAGGGTCCAGCCCTTTTTAAATGGGCTCAGGCGTTTGCTTCGCAAAGCCGGACGAATTACAAGTAATTCGTCGCGAGGATAAAGGAAGGAGCAGAGCTCCTTGGCAGGCGGTCAGTTTCCGTACTTCCGAAGCTGTCCACGGCTTTGCCGCTTATGACGAAGCGTGCGCAGCACCAAAAAAATAATCATAAAAAAACGGCAATTGCGGCTGCTTTTGAATTGAAACTGCCCCGATTACAGAGGCCGCAGCCGCGGGTACTCGTCAATCCTTACCGGTTCCGGGCAGCAGAGCCCGAAAAGTCT
Source organism: Candidatus Faecivivens stercoravium (assembly GCA_018712425.1). Lineage (GTDB taxonomy): Bacteria > Bacillota > Clostridia > Oscillospirales > Ruminococcaceae > Faecivivens > Faecivivens stercoravium. The sequence continues at coordinate 1,075 of DVHA01000313.1, forward strand.
CGTGGCGTTCAGCTCCACCTCGGCGATTTCGGGGAAATCCCGGCGGATGTCCGCCATCGAGGTGTAAAGGGGGAGGGTACCCTTCTGCCCGATCTCCCGCATCAGCTGCTGACCGGTCCCACCCCGGTAAGCGAGCACCCGGATATACGGAGGGAGGGAAGCCACGAGCGGCTCCCGGTTCCCGAGCATCAGGTTCCACAAAATCCGCCGCAGCCGGGAGAGGGTATAGCGTTTGGTCTTGACCAGGCCCAGCAGCTCTTCGGCCGATTTTGCCTGTTCCGCCGCCTTTAGGAAGCGGTTTTCCAGCCCTTCCGAGATGTCGGGCAGCTGGCGGAGGGATTCCGGCGGGGTGCTGAGCAGTTTAAAAAGCACCGCCCGGTCCATCTGCCGGGGATCGGCCCCCGCTTCCCCTTTTCCCGCCGCACCGAGGAAGAGCGGCCGGATTTCCTCCGGGATATAGGCGGCCCAATTTTCCCCGGCACCCAGCATCTGCCGCAGCTTGGAAGCCGACGCAGTGCCGCCTTCCGGCCTGTCGCTGTCGTGCCCCGCGCCGAGGCGTTTCACGGTGAAGAAGGAGAGGGGATGGCCCGCTTCCGCTTCGGCTGCCATCGCTTTGAGGTACTCGAGGGCAAGGATATTGTTCGGCTCCCGCAGCAGGGCCGCCGTCCCTTCCCCGCAGAGGGCTTTCACCGCCTCCTCCCGGGCGGCGGCATAGGTCCTCCCCTCTTTCAGCAGCCGGGGCAGCAGCGGGTCGCGCTCGGCTTCTATGAGCCCGCGGGCCGCCTGCTCCAGCGCCGCCCCATCCCCCGATTCGCTCCCGCAGGAGACGGCCTCCACGGCCCCCGTCCCGGCAAGGATGTGCACCGCCCCCGCCGCGAACCGTTCGGCCGGGGCCGAGGCCCATACTGCCGGCAGTTCCAGCACGAGGTCGGCCCCCGCCCGCACCGCCGCCTCCGCCCGCACCCATTTGGAAAAGGCGGCGGGTCCCCCCCGCTGGACAGCATGTCCGCTCATGACGGCGATGACCCGGGTAAACTGCTTCCGCGTTTCCGTGAGATGGAACCGGTGGCCGGTATGGAGGGGGTTGTATTCGGCGACAATACCGGCGGTGGGCAAGGCAATCTTCCTTTCAGGGGATGGGATTTGATGCATCAGACGGGCGGAAAAGGGCAAAATCCCCAGATATTCCGGGGCATAGATGGGGCGCGGCTATGGAATTTCACAAATTCCCGCGAAATGCTTGAAATTTGGCGCTATATATACTAATATATATTTATAAGCGCCCAAAGTCAAGAGCAAAGAACGTTTTTGGGCATTTTAGCCCGGTATTTTCCGGCTGGGGCGGCAAATAGAAAGGAATGGTATCATCGTATGAAAATCCTGGTTATCAACGCGGGCAGCTCCTCTTTGAAATATCAGCTGATGAACATGGACAACGAAGAGGTCATGGCCAAGGGCAACTGCGAGCGGATCGGCATCGACGGCCGCATCACCCACAAGACCGCCTCCGGCTATTCCACTTCCGAGGACTGCGCTTTCCCGACCCATACCGAAGCCTTTGAAAAGGTCGTTGAAATGCTGACCCAGGGCGAAGGCAAGGTTGTCGATTCCGTCTCCGAAATCGCCGCCGTCGGCCACCGGATCGTCCAGGGCGGCGCCATCTTCAGCCAGTCGGTCCTCGTCACCGACAAGGTCATCGACCAGATCGAAGGGCTCGCCCCCCTCGCCCCCGTCCACAACCTCGGCGCCGCCCGGGCGCTGCGGGCCTGCCGGAAGGTCTTCGGCGAAAATGTCCCGATGGTTACCGTCTTCGACACCGCCTTCCACAAGACGATGCCCCCCAAGGCCTACATGTACGGCCTGCGGTATGAGGATTATGAGCAGTATTCCATCCGGAAATACGGCTTCCACGGCACCTCCCACCGGTTTGTCTCGGCGGACTTCGCCAAACGGATCGGCAAGCCCCTGGAAGAGCTGAAACTGGTCACCTGCCACCTCGGCAACGGTTCCTCCATCACCGCCGTCGACTGCGGCAAGTCGGTCGACACGACGATGGGCTTCACCCCCCTCGACGGCGTCATCATGGGCACCCGCTGCGGCGCGATCGACCCCTCTGCCGTCCTCTTCCTGATGCAGCAGACCGGCATGGACGCCGCCGAGATGTCCGAATACCTCAACAAGAAGTGCGGCTTCCTCGGCATTTCCGGCCGCAGTTCGGACAACCGTGACATCGAAGCCGGTTCCGCCGAGGGCGACGAACGCTGCCAGCTGGTCACCGAGATGCTCTCCTACCAGATCAAGAAGCAGATCGGCGCCTACGCCGCCGCGATGAACGGCCTGGACGCGGTGGTCTTTACCGGCGGTATCGGCGAGAACGCCATCTCGATCCGCGGCAAGGCCTGCGAAGGACTGGATAACATCCTGGGCCTCAAGGTCGACCCCGAGCTGAACGAGAAGCTCAACCACGCTTCCGGCCGGATCTCCACCCCCGACTCCAAGGTCGAGGTCTGGATCGTCCCGACCAACGAAGAGCTGCTGATCGCGATGGATACGATGGAAATCGTCTCGAACCTGAACAAATAATGCTATCAGAAGGCCGGCGCCTATTTCCAGGTGCCGGCCTTCAGCTTGTAAAGTCTTTTTTGAGTATTTTTGGGGTGCTGCGCACGCTTCATTATCAGTGGCAAAGCTGTGGTCAGCTTCGGAAGTACGGGAAGTGGGCGCCTGCCAAGGGGCTCTGCCCCTTGGATGCCCGCGATTTTTTGAAAAAAATCGAGTAAAACTTTTTATTCTGCGCACGTTTCTTCGTAATTTTAACGCCAGCGCCGATTCTTACGTTTCCGCCAAACTTGTCTTTCGACAGTCAGGCCGGCTCCCGGAAAGGGGCCGGTCTTTTTGCCGGCAGGGAAGAGGCAGACTCATACAGATAAAAAGGGAAAGCGGAAACGCCCCCTATGCAGCCCAAAACACCCCGGCGGCCCCATTCCGTTTCGGAAGGGGCCGCCGGGGCCGGTTGATATAAAGAGAGAATCAATATTGGAGGACTGTCGAATAAAAAAGAATCGGACGGGCCAAAATCCCCTTGACCCTGTGCATACATTTGGCCGTATGCCGCCTCGCATCACGGGCGATTTCCCGGCGCCCTGGCCGGCAGGGGGAACCTGTCTCATCCCCACCGGATGGTTATATTGTACAGGGCGGATGTGAAATCTGTGGGAAAAAGCCGTGACCGGAAGGTAATTTTTCTGCGGCTGTAGGGTGACGCAGGTTACCGTTCGGCTTTTGACCATACGTCTGGGCAATTTAAGTACAAACTGCCCAGAACCGGCTCAAAAAGTTTTTCAAAAAATTTTCCAGAACACTGGAAAATCTGCCGGTAATTTGCTATAATAATGATGACACACAGAAAAGGCGTGTCCCTGCGCCCTTTTTTCGTGCAATCGCCCGCCTGTTTCCGCACGGGCGGAGTGTGTACTTGTAATTGGAGGTAATAAAAATGGGCAAGAAGTATTGCTACCTTTTCAGCGAAGGTAACGCAAACATGCGTGAACTGCTGGGCGGCAAAGGCGCAAACCTGGCTGAGATGACCAACCTCGGCCTGCCGGTTCCCCAGGGCTTCACCATTTCCACCGAAGCCTGCACCCAGTACTATGAGGACGGCAGACAGATCAACGACGGCATCATGGCCGAGATCATGGAATACATCGGCAAGATGGAAGAGATCACCGGCAAGAAGTTCGGCGATAAGGAGAACCCCCTCCTCGTTTCCGTCCGTTCCGGCGCCCGTGCATCGATGCCCGGCATGATGGACACCATCTTAAACCTCGGCCTGAACGAGGAAGTCGTCGAAGTCCTCGCCAAGAAGTCCGGCAACCCCCGCTGGGCTTACGACTGCTACAGAAGATTTATCCAGATGTACTCCGACGTCGTTATGGAAGTCGGCAAGAAGTACTTTGAACAGCTCATCGACAAGATGAAAGAGGAAAAGGGCGTCACCCAGGACGTCGATCTGACTGCTGAAGACCTGAAGACTCTGGCGGAACAGTTCAAGGCCGAATACAAGGCAAAGATCGGCGAAGACTTCCCGACCGACCCCAAGGAACAGCTGATCGGCGCCGTCAAGGCCGTTTTCCGCAGCTGGGACAACCCCCGTGCGAACGTCTACCGCCGCGACAACGATATTCCCTACTCCTGGGGCACCGCTGTCAACGTCCAGATGATGGCGTTCGGCAACATGGGCAACACCTCCGGTACCGGCGTTGCGTTTACCCGTAACCCCGCCACCGGTGAAAAAGAGCTGACCGGCGAATTCCTGATGAATGCCCAGGGCGAAGACGTCGTCGCCGGCGTCCGCACCCCCCAGCACATCGACCAGCTCAAGGAAGTCATGCCGGAAGTCTACGAACAGTTCGTCGGCATCTGCAACACCCTTGAAAACCACTACCACGACATGCAGGACATGGAGTTCACCATCGAGGACAAGAAGCTCTACATGCTCCAGACCCGTAACGGCAAGAGAACCCCTGCTGCTGCTCTGAAGATCGCCTGCGACCTGATCGACGAAGGCATGATCGACGAGAAACAGGCCGTCCTGATGATCGACCCCAGAAACCTCGACGCCCTGCTCCACCCCACCTTCGATACCGCTGCCCTGAAGGCTGCTACCCCCGCCGCCAAAGCGCTCGCCGCTTCCCCCGGGGCTGCCTGCGGCAAGGTTGTCTTCACCGCTGAAGACGCCAAGGAATGGAAGGCAAGAGGCGAGAAGGTTGTCCTGGTCCGCCTGGAAACCTCTCCTGAAGACATCGAAGGCATGAAGGCCTCCGAGGGCATCCTGACCGTCCGCGGCGGTATGACCTCCCACGCGGCCGTCGTTGCCCGCGGCATGGGCATCTGCTGCGTCTCCGGCTGCTCGGCCATCACGATGGACGAAGAGAACAAGAAGTTTGAACTGGCCGGCAAGACCTACCACGAAGGCGATTATATCTCCATCGACGGTTCCACCGGCAACGTCTACGACGGCATCATCCCGACCGTCCCCGCGTCCGTCAGCTCCGGCTACTTCGGCCGCATCATGTCGCTGGCTGACAAGTACCGCCAGATGGCTGTCCGCACCAACGCGGATACCCCCCAGAACGCGATCGATGCGAAGAGACTGGGCGCTGAAGGCATCGGCCTCTGCCGTACCGAGCACATGTTCTTCGAAGGCGACAGAATCGAAGCCATCCGCGAGATGATCTGCGCCGACACCGTCGAAGGCAGAAAGGCTGCCCTTGCGAAACTCGAACCGATGCAGCAGGGCGACTTCGAAAAACTGTACGAGACGATGGAAGACCAGCCGGTCAACATCCGCTTCCTCGACCCGCCGCTCCATGAGTTCGTCCCCACCGAAGAGGCCGACATCGAGCTGCTGGCGAAGAACACCGGCAAGACCGTCGAACAGGTCAAAGCGATCATCGCCGGCCTGCACGAATTCAACCCGATGATGGGCCACCGTGGCTGCCGTCTGGCCGTCACCTACCCCGAAATCGCCGAGATGCAGACCGAAGCGGTCATCAAGGCTGCCCTGAACGTCTCCGCGAAACATCCTGAATGGAATATCGTCCCTGAGATCATGATCCCGCTGGTCGGCGAAGTGAAAGAGCTTGCTTATGTCAAGAAGATCGTCACCACCACCGCGGACAAGCTGATCGCTGAGGCCGGTTCCAACATGACCTACAAGGTCGGTACCATGATCGAGATCCCGCGCGCGGCCATCACCGCTGACGAGATCGCGAAGGAAGCCGAGTACTTCTCCTTCGGTACCAACGACCTGACCCAGATGACCTTCGGCTTCAGCCGTGACGACGCCGGGAAGTTCCTCGACGCCTACTACGACAAGAAGATCTACGAAAACGATCCCTTCGCGAAGCTGGACCAGAAGGGTGTCGGCAAGCTGGTCAAGATTGCCTGCGAACTGGGCAAATCCACCCGCCCCGACATCAAGCTGGGCATCTGCGGCGAACATGGCGGCGACCCGAGCTCTGTCGAGTTCTGCCACAATGTCGGCCTGAACTACGTCTCCTGCTCGCCCTTCCGCGTTCCGATCGCCCGTCTGGCTGCTGCCCAGGCTGCGATTAAGAACCCCAGAGCGTAAGCCTGCGGTTTAAACCCGTAACATGAAAATCCCCCCGGTCAGCGGTAAATTGCCGCCGGCCGGGGGGATTTTATTTGCCGGGTAACGGAAAGACAGGGGCGTCAGCAGAAAAAACAGGACAATTTTCGCCTACTGTTGACAAATTCATGATAATTTTACAAAAAGTCCTGCAATTTCCAGGCTTTCTACCGCGTGTTAAAGATAGTGGGAAATTTTTGGAGGGGCCGGCAAACATGGCGGCAATCAAGAAAGGTAGTATATAATTTTGCACTCGACGAAATGGTGAAAAACTAGAGAAAAGCGCATAATGTTACCTCTGGCGAAACCAATGGAAAGACTTGACCGTAAGAAGAGACAATATGTTTAAGCGTTGGCATTATTCATCGACAACACTCATACCCGGAGATGAACTCTTGTCTGCTCATGATTGCATTATCTGATAATGCGTTATATTGCATGCAAGGCGTGCCTTTCTGTATGAAGTGCACGCCCTTTTTATTTTTTACAGAATCAAGGAGGATAACCAAATGTATGTATATCACGTTGTAACTGACAGACCTATGTGTGTGGGTCAGGAAATCATATTTGATGAAAATCACCACAGTGGCGTGTATCAAAGAGTATACGAAAAAATAGATATTGTAAATAAAATTTATGCTAATCCATCTGAATATAATGCAGACGACTTGGAACATCACACATCTGTTGCGTTAAGAGAACTGGCATTGGAAGAAGTGCGTCAAAAAAAATATCCTCAATATCCATCAAGATTGAGCTGCCTGTATGTATCAAAAACTTTCGAGGAAGCGGATAACTGGGGAATTTACTTTGCTCAGATAGGCAGACCTACATACTGTATCGTAAAGCTTGAGGTAAACGGTAATTGTTTCATAGGCGATGCGACAAATTGCTTCAAGGGAACAACTGATAAGGCAGAAAACCTACGTCTTGCGGAAATCTATTGGGAGAACAAAACCAACAAATCGGACGAAGAGCCCGTTTGGGAAATGTTAGTAGACGGAAAAATAACTGTTGTTGAAATCATTAAGGAAATTAACGCAAATATAACTTAATGAGATATCGATTATCGGATTTGCATAAGTATATTCTTCCTGCGCTATGTTATCGGTTCAATCGAAACGCAGGCACCCGTTGCATGACAATTTTACAAGTTTACCTGCCATAACTGTCACATTTGGCGCGTTTAATGATAATAGGGAAATTCTTACAGGAGGGGTCTGCATGGCGTGGAAAAAAAGGAAAAACAGCCGGCGGAGGCGGCGGTTCTCCTACCGGTTCAAGCTGCTCTGCATCGGGGCGGCGGGGGTGGCGGCGCTGGGCGTCGGGATTGGGATTGCCGCCGCGCTGCTGACCGGCACGGACAGCCCGCAGGCCGGCCCGGTTTCCGCCGCCAGCGCCGAACCGGAACCTGACCCCGGCATCATCGTCGCCATCGACCCCGGCCACGGCGGCACCGACCTCGGGGCGGAGGGGTACTGTACCGAGAGCGAGATCACCGCCTGGACGGCCCAGGCGCTCTATGACCTGCTGGAGGCGGACAAGCGGTTTACGCCGGTTTTGACCAAAGATTACGACGATTACGCTTCGGTCGACGACCGGGCGCAGGCGGTTAACGAGATGGAAGCGGAGCTGCTGGTCTCCATCCACTGCAATTCCGACGTCTACGACTCCTCCTCCGGGTTTGAATGCTACGCCCTCCCGCCCAGCTGGGAGGGACACGCCGAGAGCGTTTCCCTCGCCCAGGCGATTGTCTCTGCGGTCAGCGGTTCGACCAGCCTCCGGATCCGCGGGGAAAACGGGGTGCGGTATATGTATTTCTCGGCCTCCGGTGACCGGCAGGTCGCCGACTTTTCCGACCAGACCGCCTACGGGGCCGAGACCTTCGGCCTGCTCGACCGGGTGGACTGCCCGGCGGTATTGATCGAGCAGTTTTTCGTCACCAGCAGTGAGGACAACCGCAATTTCGGCAGTGAGAGCGGCTGCGCCGAGCTGGCCCAGTGCTACTACGAAGGGATTTGCAGCTACCTGGGGCTGGACGGCGGGACGGAGGACCTGCCGACCGGCGTGGCCAGTATAGCGGGATAAACCCGGATTTTCTCATAACAATATAAGCTTTCCAAACGTCCAGTCAACGCCCCGAAGACCGTTCGCTTGACGAACGGTCTCACATACGGGGAGCGAGAGACACGGCCGCGTCGAACAGCGGG
>DVHA01000314.1 GCA_018712425.1 Candidatus Faecivivens stercoravium
AAAAATGGAAATTTTACCCACTCATTTTTTGAAAAAGAAAATATTTTGGAAAAATTTTGTGCAGGTTGCTGTATACTTGTGCTTGAGGGATAGCACAACCCCAGCCTCCCTCCCCGAGGGAGGTGGCCTGAAAGGCCGGAAGGAGTGGCGTTATAAGCGAAGCTGATAACAATTAAAGAATCTACTGGATATCGCATCACTTTATTCGCGATACCACTCCTTCAGCCATCTTCGGTGATTTTGAGTATTTTTTGGGTGCTGCGCACGCTTCGTTATCAGTGGCAAAGCCGTGGTCAGCTTTGGAAGTACGGAAAGTAGGTGCCTGCCAAGGAGCTCTGCTCCTTGGATTCTCGCCAGCCCTTTAAAAAGGGCTGGACCCTAAACTTCTGATCGTCGCCCGTTGCTTCGTGACTTTGGTGACAGCGCCGGATTCCGCGTTTTGGCAAGGGCTTTCTGCCGCGATTACGCCTTCCCCTGCCGAAACGCCTCGATCATCGCCCGGGTGAGGCTGACGCCGTCATCCGAAACGGGGATTTCCTCCCGGGAAAACCAGCTGGCTTCCTTCAGTTCCCCGTCCACCAGCCGGGGGGTGCGGCTGCCCCTGACGTCGCAGAAGAATCCGGCGAGGAGGCTGTCGGAGAAGGACCAGGGCTGGCTATTCCAGTAGCGGATGTTCTCGACCTCCAGCCCCACCTCTTCCGCCACCTCCCGGCGGAGGGTCTCCTCAAAGCTCTCGCCGATCTCGCAGAACCCCGCCACCAGCGCGTAGTGGTTGTAGCCGCTCCGGGCGTATTTGGTGAGCAGGATCCGGTCGCCGTCGGTGATGCCGGTGATGATGCAGGGGGAGATTTTGGGGTAGACGGTGTTTTTGCAGCAGGGGCAGTAGAGCATCCGCTCTTTCGTGTCCCGCGCCATCTCCCCGCCGCACCGGCCGCAGAAGCGGTTATCCCGGTACCAGCGGCTAAGCTGCATCGCCGTTGCCGCCGCGAAGGAGAGTTCCGGCGGGGTACAGCCCCGGATGGCGCCGGTGTGGAGGAGGGAGAAGCCGGGGGCCTCCCATTCCCCGTCCGGCTGGGCGAGGAAAAACTTCTCCCCGTCGATCGAGAAGAGATAAATCAGCTCCCCCGGCAGCCGGGCAAAATCCTTCAGGCGAGGGAACCGGATTTCCCGCCCCTCCCCTTCCCGCGCCAGCATTTTGGGCGGGGAAAAGAGGAAGACCCGGTCGTCCGGCGACGGGGAAAGGGGTTCATAGTGGTTATCGTACCGGTGGGGCGCGATCTCCTGGATCATCCGTCCTCCCCTTCTTTCATGCAGGCGGCGGCGGCGAGGAGGACGCCGATCTTGCCGGTGTTCCAGGTAAGGCCGCCCTGCATCCAGACGGCAAAAGGTTCCCGCATCGGGCCATCGGCCGACAGTTCGATCGACGAGCCGAGGGTGAAGGCGCCGGCCGCCATGATCACCTCGTTTTCATACCCCGGCATCGCCCAGGGCAGCGGGGTGACGTGGGAGTCGATGGGGGACCCGTGCTGGATCCCCTTGCAGAAGGCGCACATCTTCTCGGGGGAGCCGAGGGTCAGCTGCAAAATGAGGTCGGTCCGGGGCTCGTCATACTTCGGCGAGACCGCGTACCCCAGCTTTTCAAAGAGGGCGGAGGCGAAGACCGAGGTCTTGACGGCTGAGGCGGTGACCGACGGGGCGAAGTAGAGCCCCAGGTACATCGGGCGGTTCTGGTTGAGGGAACAGCCCGCTTCCCGGCCGATGCCGGGGCAGGTGAGCCGGTAGCTGACAAGTTCGACTAAATCCTTCCGTCCGGCGATGTAGCCGCCGGTCTCGGCGATGCCGCCGCCGGCGTTTTTGATGAGCGACCCGACGATCAGGTCGGCCCCGACGGAAGCCGGCTCCTCTTTCTCGACGAACTCGCCGTAGCAGTTGTCGACGAAGATAATAGTCTCGGGGCTTACCTCTTTAATGGCCGCGCAGATCTTGCCGATCGTCTCAATCGTCAGCGACGGGCGGGAGGCGTAGCCGCGGCTCCGCTGGATGTGGGCGAGTTTTGCCCCTTTCACCTTCCGGCGAATGTTCTCGTAGTCGGGGGTGCCGTCCGGGAGGAGGTCCACCTGGCCGTAGGAGACGCCGAAGTCCTTAAGGGAACCGTTCCCCTCCCCCCTGAGGCCGATCACCTCTTCGAGGGTGTCGTAAGGCCCGCCGGTAACGGCGACCATCCTGTCCCCCGGCCGCAGAACGCCGAAGAGGGCGACGGTCAGGGCGTGGGTGCCGGAGACCAGCGTGTGGCGGACGAGGGCGTCCTCCGCCCCCAGCACCTCGGCGAAAATGGCGTCCAGCGTGTCCCGGCCGAGGTCGTCGTAGCCGTAGCCGTTGGAGCCGGTCAGATGGGCGGCCGAAACCTTGTGGCGGCCGAAGGCGGCGAGGACTTTCGCCTCATTATAGGCGGCAATTTCGTCGATCTTCCGGAAGACCGGCGCGCAGAGGCCCTCACACTCGTCGGCGAGGGCCAAAAGGTTCTCCGGCAGGTCAAAAAAGCCGGTCAGATATTGGTTCATGGGATTCACTCTTTCTTTGTCTTATGATTGAATATTGGTTTCGCTGCCCTTATGGCAGCGACCAAGGGTTCCCCTTGGATGGGACCAAGTTTCACTTGGATGGACCAGGACCCTCGCGGGCCCTGGACCCACTGCCCGACGCGGCCGTGTCACCCGCCCCAGACGCGTGAGACCGGCCCTGGGAGGCCGGTCTTCGATGACGGGATTGGACGCTCGGAAGGTCGGGTGCTTGACTGTACTGTCTTCATTAGCCCTTCAGTCCCCGTGACTGCCGGTCCATATCCTCGACGACAATGTCGAAAATCTCGCCGAGGGTGGCGCAGTACTCCAGCACCTTCCAGGGCGCGTTTGTATGGAAATGGATCTTGATCAGTTCCTCGTCCCCGACGGCAATCAGGCAGTCGCCGTCAAAATGTTCCCGGAAGTAGGCGTTGACCGCCTCATCGTCGAGGTCAGGGCCGTCTTCCCGCTTTTCAATCAGCAGCTGGGTGTCGTAACGGTATTCCATCGTTCATTCCTCCGATCAGGGCTCTGCCACATAGGCGAGCAGCAG
>DVHA01000315.1 GCA_018712425.1 Candidatus Faecivivens stercoravium
GCCGGTGAGCCGCCGCACCAGCGCCTCCCGGAAGGGGCGGAGCATCAGCTCCCGGCCGCCGCATTCGTCGATGATGTAAAAGGGCGCTTCCGCCTCTAGAAGCGGCAGGGTTTCGTTTAACAGCACATCCGGGTGCAGCCGCTTTTCCCCCTCTCCCGGCCCGAGGGTGAGAAAAACCCCACCGTCCGCTTCTGCCCAGGGGGCGTCTGTCCCTTCGGGAGAGTTGGCCGGGATCTGCCGGAACCCCGCCCGGACATCCCCCTTCCACAGCCGCAGGGTCCGGTAACCGCCGGCCAGACGGCGGGCAGGCCCGAGGGCGCGGAGGATGGCGGTGGATTTGCCGCAGGCGGGCGGACCGTAGAGAAGAAGGTGACGGGGCATGGGGGCTCCTTTCCAGAAAGAAGGGTGAGGGGAGGGCGTCCGGTTCAGTCCGGCTGCCGGCGCTTCATCCGCCGGGCCGCCTGCAAAAGGGCCGCCTTTTCGTTGGGGAAGTCGCCTCTGGCCGCCCCGGCTGTCAGCCGGCGGAGGGCGGCCCCCAGTTCCGGCCCGGAAAAGCCCAGCGGCATGAGGTCGCGGCCGGTGACGGCGAGGTCTTTGGGGCTGAGGGGCGGGTTCCCGGCCAGGAAATCCCGCGCCGCCGCTTCCAGCCGGTCCAGCTCGGCCGACCGGTCGGAAACCTCCCGGTTCTGGGCGGCGTTGTCCGCCCGCTTGACGGCCAGCAGCCGGAAAAACTGCTCCTTCGGCAGGGTCCGCAGCCAGAAGGCGAGGTGGGCGCGCTCCGGCCGGACCGGCGCGTCGTGCCAGCGGATCAGCTGCACCGCTTTTTTCCGCTCCGCCCCCGGCATCGCCAGCCGCAGGAGGATTTCCTCCGCCATCGCGGCCGACAGGGCGGCATGGCCCTTGAAATGGCCGGTCCCTGTTTTATCCAGCGTAAACCGCCCCGGCTTGCCGATGTCGTGGAGCAGCATCACCCAGCGCAAAAGCGGCTTTGCCGGGATGGCGGCGACGGCGCGGGCGGTGTGGCCCCAGACGTCATAGAGGTGGTAGGGGGTGTGCTGGTCGAAGCCGATGAGCGGGGCCAGCTCCGGTATGGCGGCGGCCAGCACCTCGGGGAACCCCAGCAGCGCTTCCAGCACCTTTTCCCCGCAGAGCATCCCGGTCAGTTCGGCGTAAACCCGTTCCCGGGAGATCCGCCCCAGCATCGGGCAGCAGCTGCGGAAGGCGGCCGCCGTCTCCCGGTCGGGCGCCAGCCCCAGCCGGGCGATAAACCTTAGCCCCCGGAGGATCCGCAGCGGGTCCTCCTGCATCCGCTCCACCGGGCTGCCCACCGCCCGAAGGCGGCGCTCCTTTAAGTCGGACAGGCCGCCGAACGGGTCGTAAAAGCCGAGGGAAGGGTGAAGGGCCATCGCATTGACGGTGAAATCCCTGCGGGAGAGGTCCTCCCGCAGGCTGCCGGTGAAGGTGACCCCGTCGGGGTGGCGGAAGTCAGAATAGCTCCCTTCCCGGCGGAAGGTCGTAATCTCCAGCATCTGGCCGTCCAGGAGGACGCCGACGGTGCCGTGGCGCATCCCCATCCGGTTGACGCTGCACCCCGGGAAGGCGGCGATGACCGCTTCCGGCGGGGCGGAGGAGGCGAGGTCCCAGTCGTGGGGGGCAAGGCCCATCGCCGCGTCCCGGACGCAGCCGCCCACCGCCCAGCACTCCCACCCGGCCGCTTCCAGCGTCCGGATCGCCTTTTTAACCGGTTCCGGCCAGCGGGAGGCAGGGAAACGGCGGGGATTCGCGCCGCTCACAGGGCCACCGGGGCGAACTGCCCGTGGATCAGGGTGCAGAGGGCCTCGGGGTCCAGTTCGACCTGGGTGCCGATTCTGCCGCCGCTGACCATGATGGTGTCCTGGCCTTGGGCGGACTGGTCGATAAAGGTCGGGAACAGCTTTTTCATCCCCACCGGCGAACAGCCGCCCCGGACGTAGCCGGTCAGCGGCAGCAGTTCCGCCACATGGAGCATCTCGACCGACTTTTCCCCGGCGGCCCGGGCGGCAGCCTTTAAATCCAGCTCTTTCTCGACCGGGACGACGAAGACGTAGTAGCTCCCCCGGGAGGCGCCGCGGGTGACGAGGGTCTTGAAGACCTTTTCGGCCGGCTGGCCGAGGGTCCGGGCGACTGTCGCGCCGTCTACCGGGCCGTCCGGATGGGGGTAGTAGTGGGGGGTGTAGGGAATGCCAGCCTGGGCCAGCAGGCGCATGACGTTGGTTTTTTCTTCTTTTTTGGACACGGGGATTCGACTTCCTTTGTTTTGCAGTGATGGGGGAGAAAAGATAAAGGGCGTAACAAACGGCGCTGGCGTGGGAGTTACGAAGAAACGTGTGAAGATCAAAAGTTTAGGATCAAACCCTTTTTAAAGGGTTTGCGGGAATGGAAGGGGCAGAGCCCCTTCCCAAGCGCTCACTTTCCGTACTTCCGAAGCTGACCACAGCTTTGCCTCTGATAGCGAAGCGTGCGCAGCACCCAAAAAATACTCCAAAAAGACTTTTTCGACAAGCTGAGGAACTCGCCGAAGGCGGATTTCACTCACACAGCCCGTACTTTTTCATCGACAGGTAGATGCCGTCGTCCTCCGCGTTGGCGGTGATCTCGTCGGCGATCTGCTTGAGGCCTTCTTTGGCGTTGCCCATCGCGATGCCGTGGGCGACATACTGGATCATCAGCGCGTCGTTCATCCCGTCGCCGAAGGCGTAGGTATTCTCCCGGCTGATGCCGAGGTGCTGGATTAAGGTGTCGATGGCGTAGGCCTTGTCGGAGTTGGGGACGGTCAGCTCGCCCGAATTTTCCCCGAAGGCGGGGACGGTGTGGCGGATGATCGTGAAGGTATCCCCGAAAACCCGTTCAATCTCCTCCCAGGGGATATCGGGGTTTTCGAGGAAGGAGGCTTTGTTATAGGGGACGGGGGAATCGGGGATGGGCCTGATCTGGTCGATGAAGTCGCTGCCCGCCTCTTTCCGTCTGCGGGCGGCGGGGTCGTGCTCCCAGTCGCCGTAGAGCATATGCTCCAGCCGCGGGATGAGGTTTTCGCTGCCGAACAGCCCGTCGTTGCTCTCGAGGTAGTAGTCAAAGCCGTGGCTGTCGAAGTATTCCCGTAAGAGCCGCAGCGATTCCCCGTCGATCACATGGTGGTAGAGCATCTGCTCCCCGATCTGGACATAGCTTCCGCCGGCGCCGATCACCCCGTCGAATCCGACGTCGAGGATGAAGGGGTAGAGCTCGGCGGCGCTCCGGCCGGTGCAGAGGTAGCAGAGATGTCCCTTTTCCCGGGCGGAACGGATGGCGCGGACAGCGGAATCGGGGATGTATTCCCGGGGGCCGCCGACGACGAGGGTGCCGTCGACGTCGAAGAAGATGATGCTTTTTTCCATGGCGGTGCACTCCTTAAAGTAAAATAAATCCGAATATTAAATTGGAAGATGAAAAGCAAAAGCTTTCCTGCTCCTATAAAAAATTAAATCACATTTTTTCCGGCGGTATGTACGGCGGAAAAAATACCTTGATCCGGGCAAGTGTGCGACCGCAGGGCGTGCATGCAGCCCGGATGTTTATTATAATCCAAAAAGCTTGCTTTTTGGATTAATGAAAGTATACCATATCCCCCCGGCAAAGACAAGGCGGCGGGCAGGCGTTTACGGACCGTTTACAAAATCCCAATGAAGAAAGGCGAAAATCCGACTATAATAGAGGTAACAGGGACTTCTGCCCGGCGCGGGCCAGCCCGTGCCGTTATATAGAAAGGATGTGGATAGTATGCCGGCTGCATATGCGCACTACGTTTTTGGGGACAGGGTGCTGTCCCTTCTGCCGGAACATCTGCAGGTGATGATCGGCGGGGACCCGAAGTGCCGGGAGCTCTATAACCTCGGCGTCCAGGGCCCGGATTTCCTCTACTTTTACCGGGTCTATATCCCCTTCAACCCGGTGATCTCGGTGGGAATCCAGATGCACCACGGGAGCGCCGAGCCCTTTTTCCTGCGGGCGAGGAAGCTCCTCCAGAAGGAGTTCGACCCTGCCCTCTATTCCTACCTCCTCGGGTTTATGACCCACTTCATGCTGGATTCCACCTGCCACCCCTATATCCTCGACCGGATGAAGCGGGCGGCCGCCACCCACCACGAGATTGAGAGCGAGTTCGACCGGATGCTGATGCTGGAGGATGCCAAAAACCCCTTCACCCACAATCCGGCGGCCTATTGCGACACCTCGCTGGACAGCTGCCGGGTAATCGCCAGGCTGTTCCCGAAACTCACCCCCCAGCAGATCCGGGAGGGGATGCGGATGATGAAGTTCTCCAGAGGGCTGCTGCGGGCCAACTGGTGGCCGAAGCGGGTGATCCTCTATAACGCGGCCAAACTCTTCCAGGTGCAGGGGATGATGCTGACCGAGACCATCCGGCCCCAGTGCATCATGAGCAACAAGGAACTCTACCGGCTGTTCCGGAAGGCGGTGCCCGAGACGGCGGCGCTGATGGAGGCGTATGACGACCTGCTCTTTACCGGCAAGCCGCTGCCCGAGCGGTTTAGACGGAATTACGAGACGCTGCGGAAATTCCCGCCGGTGGGGAAGAAACCGGCAGCCCAGGCAAAAAGTGAATAAGTGGCTGCCCGCTTCCGGTTGGAGGCGGGCGGTTTTTAGTTGTTGCCGTACATATCCAGAAGGTCGATGATGATGTTTTCAAATTGATCAAGGGGAAGCTCGACCCAGCCTTCTTCTTCCATTTCATAAAAAGTCGGCAGCATATCGGTATGGACCTTGATTTTGCCGCCGGTGACGGGGAAAATGGCGCTCTCATTTTGCAGCCGGGAGGTTTTGCCGATAAAGGCGAAGACTTCGTCTCCTGTTTCCAGCTGGACCGCAAGTTCCTGAAAACCTTTACGGTTGTCCGTCTTTCCGCCTGCAACCAGGTATGTTTCCGTCCCGGATGGGACATACCGGTCGGAAAAAGCATAATAGGTGTCGACGTCGATTACCGCCGGTGTAAAGGCGACGGTTCCGCCGACATCGCCGCCAACCTGCCATTTATACTGGTAACTGGGTTTTATTTCGGAAACGGTTCCATATACAATTGTAACCGCGTCCATCGCGTGTTCCAGCAGGCTTTTTTCACATAATCGGTCATAATACGTGTCCCACGCCGCCTGTTTTTCCTCCGCGTCTATGTGGGCAGAGGATGCG
>DVHA01000316.1 GCA_018712425.1 Candidatus Faecivivens stercoravium
CGCTGCCCTTAAGGCAGCGACCAAGGGTTCCCCTTGGATGGGACCAAGTTTCACTTGGATGGACCAGGACCCTAGCGGGCCCTGGACCCGCTGTTCGACGCGGCCGTGTCATCCGCTCCAAACACATGAGACCGTTCGTCAAGCGAACGGTCTTCGGAACGTGAATTGGACGCTTGGAAGGTTTATATTGCTCATTAATTAAAAAAACCACAAAAGAAAGGAGCCCCACCATGAACGAAATGATCGAAAAAATCATCACCCGCCACGCCATCCGCCGTTTTGCGGACCGCCAGCTGGAGGAAGAGACCCTGCGGGAAATCCTGACCGCCGGGCTTTACGCCCCCTCCGCCGGCAACAACCAGTACTCCCGCATCGTCGTCTGCCAGGACAAAGCGGTCAATTTAAAGCTCGGCCAGCTGAGCCGCTACATGCAGTTCAAAGGCCGGGACCCCGGGACGGTCGCCCACTCGATCTCTTCCGACCAGCCCAGCATCCAGGACGACTTCACGATTATGGACGGCTTTTACGGCGCCCCGACGGTGCTGACCATCTTCACCCGCCCCGGCCAGTACGCCCACGATGACGCCGCGATGATCGCCGAAAACATCATGCTGGCGGCCCACTTCCTCGGGGTCGGTTCCTGCTACATCGGCCGGACGGGGGAGGTGTTCGCGACCGAATACGGGCTGGAAAGGCGGAAAGAGTGGGGCGTCCCGGAAGAGCTGGAAGCGGTCTGCAACGTCCTCTTGGGCTACCGGGAAGGGCCGGCGCCCCATGAAAAGCCCCGCAAAGAGGGCCGGATTATCCGGGTGCCGGCGGCGGAATAAGGCGCCCGTTTTTCCCCCTCTAGTTTTATTATACGGCCAAAATTTACCCCCTGTCAAATGCCGCTTCCCCGCCCCTTTCCCGCCTGTACCGGCCATTTCCCTGCCGATTAAAGCCCGTTTCCCTCAAAAAACGGGCGGTTTTCCGGCAGTATAGGGCCGGTATAAAGCCCTTCCCCCCATTTTGCACTTTTTTCAGATTTTTTCCGCCCGCCAAGGAGGCAAACCCAGATGGACCTGCAAACCTGTTTACAAAAACTGCAATATGTCGGCATCCTGACCTTCGCGACGGTGGACGCCGCCGGCGCCCCACAGCTGCGGCAGATCAGCGCCATCCACTTCGCATTGGACACCCCCGCCCTCTACTTTTTCACCGCCCGGGGGAAGGATTTCTGCCGGGAACTGCTGGCGGACGGCCGGGTGCAGATCCTCGGCTACACCCGCTACAAGGAGATGATCCGCCTCTCGGCCAAAGCCGTCCCCGTCCCCGAACCGGAACAGGAGGAATGGATTGACCGGATTTTCTCGGAACAGCCCTACCTCGCGAACGTCTACCCCGGCGACACCCGGAAAATCGGCATCGTCTTCCGGGTGTCGGACGGGGAAGTGGAGTATTTTAACCTCGGCGTCCGCCCCATCCTCCGGGGACAGTACCCCTTCGGCGGCGGCAAAGTCCACCCCAAGGGCTACCAGATTACCGAACGCTGTATCGGCTGCGGCAGATGCGCCCGCAGCTGCCCCCAGGGCTGCATCACCCCCGGCAAGCCCTTTGCCATCCAGCAAAACCACTGCCTCCACTGCGGGGCCTGCTTCGAAAACTGCCCGGCCGGGGCGGTGGAAAGGAGAGGATGAGATGAACCAGGCGGAAAGACGGCTGTATCTAATCCGGTACCTGCTGGCGGAAGACCGGCGGCTTACCGGGATGGAAATCCCACCGGACAAAAAAGGGCAGGAGGACCTGCTCCGCGCCCTGATGAATATCCGCCCGCCGAAGCCGGTGGGCGAAGAATTCCTCGCGGTGCAGGACGCCTATCTGCGGGAGGAACGGGACGCCCGGGGGATTACCGACGCCAGCACCCTCACCCCCGTTCGGGATAACCTCTGCCTCTGGCAGGGGGACATCACCACCCTCGCGGCCGGCGGCATCGTCAACGCCGCCAACTCGGCCCTCCTCGGGTGTTTCCATCCGCTCCACGGCTGCATCGACAACATCATCCACTCGCGGGCGGGCGTCCAGCTGCGGCTCGCCTGCAACCGGCTGATGGAGGCCCAGGGCCATGAGGAGCCGACGGGCCGGGCCAAGATCACCCCGGCTTATAACCTCCCCAGCCGGTATGTCCTCCACACCGTCGGCCCGGTCATCACCGGCCGGGTGACCGGGGAGGACGAGCGGCTGCTCGCCTCCTGCTACCGGTCCTGCCTGGCGCTCGCGGCGGAAAACGGGCTTGAGAGCCTCGCCTTCTGCTGCATCTCCACCGGAGAGTTCCATTTCCCGAACCGCCTGGCCGCCGAAATTGCCGTCCGGACGGTGGAGGACTGGACGCGGGAGACGGAAAGCGGGATGAAGGTGATCTTCAACGTCTTTAAAGATACCGATTTACAGATTTACCGGGAGATTCTGGAGGGAGAGAAATGATAAATATTAAAGCGGAAACCGGCCGCATCCGCCTGCGGGAAGCGATTGACGAGGCCGACGCCGTCCTCGTCGGCGCCGGGGCCGGGCTCTCGGCCGCGGCGGGGTTTACCTACGCCGGGGAGCGGTTTGAGGCCAATTTCGCCGATTTTGAAGCGAAATACGGCTTTCACGACATGTATTCCGGCGGTTTTTACCCCTTTGACAGCCTGGAAGAGCACTGGGCCTACTGGAGCCGGTTTGTCTTTGTCAACCGGTACACCGACCCGCCGAAGCCGGTCTACCAGAAGCTCCTCTCCCTGCTGGAGGGGAAAGACTATTTCGTCCTGACCACCAACGTCGACCACTGCTTCCAGAAGGCGGGCTTTGACAAAAAGCGGCTCTTCTACACCCAGGGGGATTACGGCCTCTTCCAGTGTTCCGGGCCCTGCCATCCGGCCACCTACGACAACGAAGCGGCCATCCGCCGGATGGTGGCGGAACAGGCGAATATGCGGATTCCGCCGGAACTGGTCCCCCGCTGCCCCCGCTGCGGCAAACCGATGACGATGAACCTGCGCTCGGACAATACCTTTGTCGAGGACGAGGGCTGGCACCAGGCGGCGGAGCGGTATATGGACTTTGTCCGCACCCGGGAGGGGCAGCGCCTGCTCTGCCTCGAGCTGGGGGTCGGGATGAACACGCCCGGCATCGTCAAATTTAACTTCTGGGCGCAGGTGTACCAGAACCCGAAGGCCCGGTATTTCTGCATCAACAAAGGGCAGTCTTACGCGCCGAAGGAAATTGCTGACCGCAGTATTTGCCTTGATATAGATGCCGCACAACTGCTGCTGGGCTGAAAATCGCGCACTTGCGGTGCAGCGTTCTTTCTAGACAGACAGGCTGCCAATGAAAACAAGCGGATTGTTAATCTCTCCCCAGCTTTCATCTTTCCTGCTGCCCGGCCCCTGATCATTTCGACTGACACGCTATCGCCTGTACTACTGATTTTTGAAAGACCAGGGAAATTTGTCCCTGGTCTTTGCTTGTCGAAAAAGTTTTTTTGAGTGTTTTTTGGGCGCTGCCGCACGCCGGTCTTGCTTCGCAAGCCCTTAGAAAATTGTTTGCGGGCCATACGGCTTGGCCGGCAAGCGGTTTTTCAGGTGTCCGGATTTTATCCGGACGCCGGGGCTCTGCCCCTTCGGACAACAGCGCAAAATACAAGGATAAGGAAACAGGAACCGTTTCGATCACAGGCAGGATAGAGGGAACAAATATGCTCCTGTTTGTAGACGATGACGGCCCCGGTGTGCCGGACGAGGCGCTTCCCAAGCTGTTTGATGTGTTTTACCGGAACGACCCGTCCCGCAAAAAAAACCATCAGGGCAGTGGGCTGGGGCTTGCGATCGTGTGGAAGACAATGGAGAGGATGGGCGGAACCATCCATGCGGAAAATCTATCCGCCGGTGGCCTGCGGATGGCACTTGAGATCCCCTTATGGAAAGAAGGAAGCAGATAGGTCACAGTTAGACGATGCTGCTGAAATCTGCAGGCTGCTGGTACAAACATGTTTGCCGTTTTCATTCCAATAATTCTGCTATCCGGCACGATTTTCCTGGGATTCGACCCTCACGGAGTATTTCACCCGGCAGACTTTGCAGGGACTCTGGTTACATCATGGCTGCTCCTTATGGCGTATACCGCGGTTTTTGTGGCTATCGTTACTTTTTTGCGCAGCAACGGAGCCGCCATTGCGACAAATATCTGCCTGGTGAGTATTTCCCCCACCCTGC
>DVHA01000317.1 GCA_018712425.1 Candidatus Faecivivens stercoravium
CGCATCCGATTATTTTGAATGGAGAAATGCGCAGCATTTCCATCCATCATTTTTCATTTTACATCCCCCATTATACCCCGTGGGTCCAGTGGTAAAAGTTCTGCCCGAAATCGTAAAAGAGCCGGTTCCACTGGGGATAGACGGCGGCGAGGAACAGGATGGCGAGAAGGGCCGCTGCCGCCGGGACGAGAACTGCCAGCAGCTTCTTCCGCCGTTCCGCCTGCGCGGCCGCCTGGGAGGCGAGCAGTTCGTTTAACTTCTGAAGCTCACGGGCGATACTGTCCGGCGTGCTGTCCGGCGGCTCCTCTTCGGCCGTTTTGCCCAGGAGGTCGGCCACCGGCACCTCCAGCACCTCCGAAACCCGCACCAGCATCTCGGCGTCCGGGACTGAGAGCCCCTGCTCCCATTTGGATACCGTCTGGCGGACGATGTGCAGCCGGACGGCCAGCTGTTCCTGGGAAAAGCCCTTTTCTTTGCGGAAGCGTTTCAGTTTTTCCTGTAACATCTGCAAAACCCCTTTCGTTCTGTCTCCAGTATAGCGGATTCCGTCCGTACTGGCAAGCAACGGAAATGCACATTCCCGCAACGGGCAGAGGAAAACCCGGTTTTCCGGGGGAAATCCGGCAAACCGGGCGAAATAGCGCCTTATTTCAGTTCAAAATCCGCTTCCACTGGGTAGTGGTCGGAGAGGTAAGTGCCTTTGTCGGTCACCTGGGTCCAAAGGCGGGTGGCGGTATGGGCCGAAACAAACGGTTCGGTGGCGAAGATGTAGTCGATCTTGATAAACTCCTCCGGGTTGCCGTAGCCGTGGAAGGTGGGGCCGGTTTCGGCGGTGAGGTCGCGGAGCCCCAGGGTGTTCTCCCGGATCGGGGCCATCTCGGCGGAACCGGGGTCGGCGTTAAAGTCCCCCATCAGCATCATCGGCAGCGGCTCCTGCCGGTTGTCGGCCTCCATGACGGCGAGGAGCTGTTTCAGGCCCGCCTCCCGCGCCTCGGGGCAGAGATGGTCGAGGTGGGTGTCGTAAAGCCGGAAGATAAGCCCGTCCGGCAGCCGGAGCTTGACCACGGCGCAGGTCCGGGGGCAGGGGCTCTGGACCGGGAAGCGGGAACCCGGTTCGTCCGGCGTGGGGGAGAGCCAGAAGCAGCGGTAGGCAAGGATCTCGACGTCCTCCCGCACCGCCACCATCGGCCGTTCGCCGCCGTAGTCCTTCTCCCGGCCGTGGCCCAAAAAGGTATAGCCCGGCAGCTCCCGGCGGAGGTAGAGGCCCATGTGGGGGAGGATCTCCTGGAAGCCGACCACCTCGGGGGAGGCGCGGCGGATCGCCCGGACGTCCAGCGCTTTGCGGAGTTCCCAGGCGTTCACGCCGTCCCCTTTTGGGAAGCGGACGGCGGGGGCTTTGACCCCGTCCGGCAGGGAGGCGAGCATCTCGCGGAATTCCGCCTCGCTTTTCGGCTGGATGTCGCAGCGGATGTTGAAGGTTACTGCTTTCATATCGGTCATTCCTTTCGCGGGAAGAGACTTCCCGTATGGTTTATTGTTAGCTTTTCCCTATAAAAGTATAACCCGGATTTTCTTCCGGCGCAACTGCAAAAAATGAAAAAACCGGGGAAGGGGTTGTTTACAAAATCCCTCTACCAAAATGGCGGGAAATATGGTAGAATAAATAAACAGCCGGATTGTTTGGCACAATCGGTCAGAAGATGATAACGATGGATAGAAACGATAGATGGAGTGATTCCGGATGAAAAAAATGAAACGGATGATGGGCATTTTCGCGGCGCTGGCGGTGCTGGCGCTGGGCGGGTGCAGCGACGCCGGGGAGACTTCGGCGGAAATTGAGGAGATCCGGGGGCCGGAGAGCACCGCCTCCTCCGAAACCGTCCTCACCGGCGACGACGCGGTGAGCCGCGCTGAAACCTTTATCGAGGGGATTGCGCCGGGGGTGTTCGGGGTGTCGCTCCGGAACCCGGAGCCCGAGGAAATCGACGGGACGGCCGTCTATGTCATGAATTTGCAGGTGGACGGCAACCTGGACGCCGCCTCCTATGAGCCGACGCTGGCCGTCGACGCCGACAGCGGGGTCATCTACTCCTACTACCAGGACGGGACGCTGACCCCGGCGGCGGAGGATGACCTCTGGCTGACCTTTGACGCCGCTTCGGTCCAGGAGCTGACCCCGGAGGAACAGGCAAGCCTCGCCGAGGCTGAGAGCTACGCCTCCGAGGTTGTGGACGGCGGGACGGCGGACTATGTCCTCGCCCTGAAGACCGGGCAGTATGTCTACGCCGATGCCGAAAACCTCTACGTCGGCTATGGCGGCGAGACGGTGCAGACCCTCGCCCACGGCGGCACCGAGGTGACGCCCGACGCGACGACCCTGCTGGCGCGGGATATGAACTTCGACGGCAGCGAGGATGTCCTGCTGGCCGCCTCCGCCGGAACGGCCAACACCTACTACTACCTCTGGCTTTATGACCCGGCCGAGGGGAACTTTATCGCCTACCCGGGGTTTGAGGAACTGGCAAGCCCCACCCCGAACGCCTCCACCAGCCGGATTACCACCTACGAGCGGGGGAGCGCCGCCGATTACACCCAGTCGGTCTGGCAGTGGGACGACACCGGCAGTTTGCAGATGGTTTCCCAGTATGCCGTCGTCTCGGACGAGTCGGGCAACGTAACCGTCAGCGAAACGGCCGAAGACGGCTCCACTTCCTCCTTCACCGTGACGGCGGACGAGTATGCGGCCGCCACCGAGCTGATGAGCGGGTCGGTCGTCGACTTCTGCATCAGCCGCTACGGCGGGAGCGAGTCCCGCACCTTCACCTTTGAGGGGATGCAGACGGTGACCGATGTCAGCTGCTACAGCATTTTGATGAGCGAAAATGGGGAACCGGCGGTCCGGCTCTTTATCGACGAGTCGGCAACCTATATGGTCATGCTGGACGAGGACTGCGACGGGACGCCGGAAGAGACGGTCAATATGCAGGAGTAAGAGTGGCCAGTGGTCAGTGGATAGTGGTCAGTGAAGGAGTCCGACCGAAAACGCCGGAACCGGCGCTGGCACTGAAGTGACCAAAGAACGTGCGGCAATAAAAAGTTTAGGATCGACCCCTTTTTAAAGGGGTCGCGGGAGTGGAGAGGGCAGAGCCCTTTCCCAGGCACTCAGTTTCCGTACTTCCGAAGCTGACCACAGCTTTGCCGCTGATAACGAAGCGTGCGCAGCACTCAAAATATGCTCCAAAAAATGCGCAAAAGACGAAAGATTCCGCCGCGGATGCTGTGTATCATAGAGAGGGGGCGCGGAGATGACCGATGAAGCGATTGTCGCCCTGTACTGGGAGCGGAATGAAACCGCCATCGCCCGGAGCGACGAGAAGTACGGGCCTTACTGCCGGAGCGTCTCCTTCGGGATTTTGCGGGACCGGCGGGACGCGGAGGAGTGCGTCAACGACACCTGGATGTCGGCCTGGAACGCGATGCCGCCCCATAAACCGTCGAAGCTCCAGTTCTTCCTCGGCAAGCTCACCCGCAACCTCTCGATCAACCGGCTGGAGCTCCGCCGGGCGAAAAAGCGGGGCGGCGGGGAACTGCCGCTGGTGCTTTCCGAGCTGGAAGGCTGCCTGCCGGACAGCGGTTCGGTCGAAGAGGCGGCGGAGGGGAAGGAGCTGGCGGCTTTCCTCTCGCAATTTGTCCATGAGCTGCCGGAAGCAAAGCGCCGGGTGTTTATCCGGCGGTACTGGTACTTATCATCGGTGGCGGACATTGCCCGGGAGTACGGGATGAGCGAGGCGAAGGTCAATTCGATGCTCCACCGGATGCGGGAGAAACTGCGGGCGGCGCTGGAAAAGGAGGGGTATGGCCTGTGAAGCGGGAGGATAACCGGGAAGAGCGGGCGTTTGCCCTTTTGCAGGCGCTGGGGGACCTAAACGAGGAGGACGTCCTGCGGGCGGAACCGGGGCGCGGCGTCCGGAAGCGCCGCAATTGGGGCTCGGTCGCGGCGGCAGCGGCCTTTATCCTCGTCTGCGGGTCGGTCGTGGGGGCGCTCTATATCAGCTGGCCGATGAGCGGCGGGCAGAGCGGCTCCACATCCGGCGCGCCGCCTGTGAGCAGTTCCGGCGTCACGTCGGGCGAAACCGGCGGGGCCGGAAGTGCGTCCGGCTCTGACGGCGCGGAAGGTTCGGCGGCGGAAGGGACTTTTACCGTCTATCTGCTGGATGAAGCCGCGCTGGACGCGGGCGAGACGGATTTTGACGCGCTGGCCGGGACTGCCGAGACGCTGTCCGTCTCGGGTGACGAAGCGGAACTGGACGGCGAACCGGTTTCCCTGCCGGAAGGGATGCCGCTCACAGACGGGCTCATCTACGCGCCGGGGCGGCAGATGTTCATCGTTCGGGAAAGCGGTTGGTTTGTCCTCTATCCGGTGCAGCCGGACGACTGGCCGGATGTGGAGTCCGGCGGGCGGTACAGCTGGGAAGAGGTTCTGGCGGTTTTGACCGGGTGACAGCTGAAAAGGGGTGCAGAGGAATGGCCAAAAAACCATTCATGGAACGGTTATATGAACAGCTGTGGAAAGATATTATAATCTTGCAGCTGGAAGGGTGCACCACCCGCTATGGACCGCTGCATATTCATATCCATATTCCCCGGGGAAAAACAGGGAAAGCCACCGCCTGTACTTTTTTGGGACTTTGCATTGCGGCGCTGGCTGCCGGCCTTTGGGCGATGAATCGGGAAGCGGGTTGGCTGGTGGTGCCGCAGGAGGCCTTTTATCTCCTCCTATACGGTGGATTTCTTATCATCATCGGCGGGTTTGTTCTGCTGTGCTTCGCCGCGTCGGAGCGGAAGAAGCTTTTGGTAGTGGCGGGGTGTCTGGTGCTCTTTCTAGGCTTTTCGTCGGTCTTTTTGACCTATCGGGGCAGGATTCTTGGCAATGAGATGGTGAGTGCATTCAGCTACCAGGGCAGCCGTCTGACGGTTCAGCAGGTGAACCTGCTTTCCGGCGAGGCGGTCGGCTGGTTGGAAGAGTATAACCGCCTGTCGGAAGCGGGACAGCAGGCGGCGGGCGAACCGCCGGAAGAATTGATAAGGGTGCTGGAACTTTACGATGAGGTTAAGCCGGGGGTTTTGGTATCCGACGCCGGGGCGGAAGAATGGATGGACAGCCAGACCTGACCGGGAAGCTGCTTGGCAGCGGAAGGAGGCAGAAAGATGCCCTATACTTTTGAAACAGCCTACGACTTTAAAGCCCTCACAGCGATGGCCCGGGCGCTGCGGAAGACCGTCCGCCGGAAGAAGAGCAGAAGGGTGCGGATTTTCGGCGGGATTGCGGTTGTTGTCGGGCTGCTGCTGGCGGTGCCGTGGTATGAGGGGTACGAATTCGGCCTGTCGACGGTCGTGACGATATTGGCGGTGGCGGTGATTTTATTTGTGATGCTGTTTGAGGACCAGCTGAACGGGTATCTCGCCGGGAAGCGGATGATTAAGGGCACCGAGAAAAACCGGGGCGCCTTCGATGAGGCGGGCTTCACTACCGAAAACGCCGTCGGCCAGACCCGCTGGAACTATGCGAGTATCCGGAAGGCTGTCCGAACGGGGGACTATTTCGTCTTCCTATTCGACAAAAACCACGCCCAGGTCTACGATATCCGGACGCTTGCGGGCGGGAGCCCGGAGGATTTCGCCGCCTTGATCGGGGAGAAGACCGGCGGGGCGGTGGAGACGGTTTAAAGAGGGGGCGGTGCGGTATGATCATCCCGCAGGTTTTCTATAACATCCTGCTCCTTGCAAGCATACCGGCGGCGGTTGCTGCCTGTATTGCCGGGGTGTTCCTGTTGAGAAAGGGACGGCGGGCCGGGGCTGTTCTCTGCGGCCTCGTGATGCTGGCGGGGGTGCTGGGGTTTATCCTTGCGCTGACCGGGACGGTCGTCGGGCATGAGATGGTGGGCGGGCTG